>NZ_JBEXUE010000014.1:0-51350 GCF_040614275.1 Streptosporangium sp. NPDC006013 | reverse complement strand
TTTCCCCTTCGTGCCACAGGGATTGAGTTCGAGCTGCCGGGACAGACTGTTGCTGATCTTCCACCACTCCTCGCCCTCCACGATCGGTCCCGCGGTCGCTGCGGGCTCGGTCAGCAGGAACCCCTTGGGGATCTCGGCGGCGCCCGCGCGGGCCACGCCGGTTCCGCCCAGCAGCGATCCGATCACCACTACTGTTGCCATCGCTTGGTTGATCACAACTGTTGAGACGTGGGGCTTTCTCGACGGGTTCCCCGCCTCCTCACGACGAGTTGGGCGCAGGAGGAGCCTCCCGCAACTCGCCCCTGGCGAGGATTTGATCTGGCTGCCGGGGTTGGGGTCTCCCGGGCCCCATCGGGGATGGCCCCGGCGCGATCTTGCACCTCGGCCGGGCGCACCGTCACCGCCCTTCGCCAACGGCTCGAAGCTCGTGGGCGGACAGGAAGAGGAGGGCGAGTGGCAGGCGATGAGGAGCGTCGACGAAGTCGCCCTCCGGGTGAAGAAGGCACTGGGCGTCGAATGACCTGATGACACACCACCGGTGTCCGGACTACAGAAGGAAGCTCAGACCTCGTGTCGCAACGCTCATCGGCATGAGCGTGCACCGGTAGCCCGTCCAGGTCCGGCACGGCGCCCGCGAAGTGAGAGCCGTGCCGTCGAACGGGAAAACGGCGGCAACAGGACTCCGCCGCGACGGGCTACGCGACCTTGCCGACCGGGGCGGTCCAGGTGTTGCACGACTTGGGGTTGCCGGTGGAGTGGCCCCGATTGAACCAGTAGGCCAGGTTGGCACCCTTACCGAATATGTCGAACTTGCTCTTGTCCGCCTCGGCCTTCGCCAGGCCCGCCAGGCGTTTGGCATCCTTGGCGGGGTAGCCGAGAGCGGGCCACAGGCTCTTGGCGGTCACTCCGCTGATGCACTGTGCCTGCAGGTTGTAGCGGCGAAGCTGTTCGGACATCTCAGTGCCGTCGTCGGCGTGCAGGGCGTTGTAGGCCTCGGCGATGTCGACCATGTTCAGCACGTGCTCGCCGTACGCCGAGCTCAACTGCGCAAAAATCTGAACGTCGTCGGACGCCTTGATCCAGTCAGCACGGATCTGCACGATGAAGTTGGCGTGTCCTCCGCAGTAGAAGACCGCTGATTTCTTCGGGCTCAGCGTCCGCCCTCGGCAGTCGGTCTTGTACTTGCCCTTCATCTCCACCAGGGTCGGGACGAACGGCAGGTTGGCTTCCTTGAGGTAGGAACCCCAGGTGTTGTTCAGGCAGGAGATGATCGCGTTGACGTGTTTCGTGACCGAGGCCAGGGTCTTTCCCTTGGCGGGTTTCTTCGCGCATGCCGCGCCGGGGAGCTTACCGGCGGCGTAAAGAGAGTTGTTGGTCAAGTCCGGGGCATCGTTGACCGGATATGCGTAGGCACTGGTCGTACCGGAGAAGAGCAGGACGGACGCCCCGGCAGCCACCATGATCGCACGAGTCTTCATGGCGATGAACATTAGGGGTATATGTCTAGAAGTGGTAGGTGTTTGACATATGTCCGCTCCTTCCCTTATCTCGGAAATGAGCAACTTGGGCTGCATCACCCCCGGGTCGCTCACTGATCCCATGGCAAGGCGTTGTGACCTATGCGCGTCATACGTATCTCTTGAGCAGCACAGCACCATGAAGATGGGCAGGGAAGCGATTTAACGCGGCCTGTACGGCGCGCACGGCCGCGGTTGGCCGACCAAGTGCTCGGGGCCGTACTGGGAGCAGGTCTCCGCCAGGCGTGTCTCGGCCTCGACCGGCACGGCTACCATTCATGATCGTGTCGATGCGGCTGAACCTGGCGAAGATCGATGTCGAACTGCTGGAGTCCGTACGGGCGAACCCCGCCCTGATCGGCACGGTCCTCTTCGACGGCGGGCAGACGCCTGCCGGCTTCCAGCGGGAAACCGACATGTTCGGCGATGACTACCGGACCCTCGACACCATCGCGGAGGGCAGGGCCGAGGCCGAGCATGGGAGTGCGCGATGGAGGACGCGCGTCCCCAGGTGAGCGGCCTCACACCAGCGGATGCACCTCGGGGTGTGCCTCCCACCAGCGTCCGAAGAGAGGATTGTCGTGCACATGGTCGATGAACGCCGCGGCAAGGCCGCGATAGAGCGCCCCGGCGGTCGCATCGCCCAGGCGGTCCCTGTGCCACGCGACGAGCAGCCGTGCCACCTGTGGCTCTCCCATGAGCGGTCGTACGGCGGTGCCCGGCGCCTCGGTCCAGCAGGGATCGACCAGCCGCACGCCGTGCCCGTCCGCCACCAAGGGGCGGCCGGCACCGCTCGGCGCCTCGAAGCGTAACCTGGGTTCGAAACCGGCCGCCCGGCACGAGGCCCGCAGCGCGGCAAGGGAGCCGTCGTCGGCTCCCGGAGGGCTGATCCACGCCTCGTCCTTGAGGTCGGCCAGCCGGATCTCCTCGTTTCCCGCAAGCGGGTGCCCCGCCGACAGGGCGACGAATATCGGATACCGATATACCAGCGCCCGACTGGTGACCGGCGGCGCCAGCGTGACTTCGAAGCCCTCGATGACGCCGAGCAGCGCCGCGTCGAGCCGCCCGTGCGTGAGCGCCTCCGCCAGCAGCGCCGTGGAGGGCTCGATCCGTAGTGAGATCTCGCGCCCGGGCAGGACGTCGCCGACCCGGTTGACGATGCTGCCTACGCAACCGACGTGGACCGAGCCCAGCCGCAGGGATCGGGCCTCCGACGGCCCATGCAGATCGCCGAACAGCGCGTCGACCTCGGACAGGACGATCCGGGCGCGGGCGATGACCTGGCTGCCGAGCGGTGTCGGCTCCACCCCGGAGCGGCTGCGGACGAAGAGCTCGCCCCCGACGAAGGTCTCTATCCGGCGCAGCAGGTTCGTCATGGCCGGCTGGGAAAGCCCCACCTGGGCCGCCGCTCTGGTCAGGCTGCCCGACTCCGCTATCGCACAGATCATACGGAGATGACGGATATCGAGATCCATAACCAAGAATTATGCGTGCTTTTATGACCGCTGATTTGGTTTCGTCACCAAACTACGGGCGGCAACACCTTTTCGCTCTCCGAGATCCCTGAGCCACGTGGCCCGCCGGTCCGACAGGACCCGGCGGAGCCCCCGCCGCGTCCTGGCCCGTTCCGGCCGCCGCGGCATCCCCTGTCACATCCAACCTCACGCTCGTTCTTCCACACCCCCCGGAGGTTGCTCGTGGGAATCACCCCACCCCTGCGCGCGCTCAGAAAATCGTCACTGACCGCGCTCGTCCTCGTCCCGGTCCTCGGCCTGGGGCTCGCCCTACAGCCGGCGGCCGCATCGGCCGCCACCGAGCCCATCGCCAAGCCCGTCGTGACGGCATCCGCGGGTAGGACGCCGCCCCCCGCGCCGGCGCTGCTCGCGACCGACGGCACCGACCACGTCCAGCGTTCTCCGCTCCCGGTCAGCGAACGGGCGCCGATGCCCTCCTCCAACGAGCGGCTGCGCCATGACTACGACCGGCCCGAGCCCGCCCCGGCGCACCCGCGCCCGTCCATGAAGGAGAAGGCGAAGTCCGCCGCCACGGTGCAGGCGGCCGCGTGCAACGTGAGCGACTTCACCAGCCGGACCGGAAGCGCCCTGGTCCAGCAGATCAAGTCGTCCACGACCGACTGCGTCAACACCCTGTTCAGCCTCACCGGCAGCGACGCCTACTACGCCTTCCGCGAGGCGCAGATGAGCAGCGTCGCGTACGGCCTGCGTGACAACGGGTCGTACTACCCCGGTGACAACTCCACCGGCACCGCTCAGCTCGTGCTCTACCTGCGCGCCGGCTACTACGTGCACTGGTACAACGCGTCCACCGTGGGCACGTACGGCTCGTCGCTCAAGACCGCGATCGAGGCGGGCCTGGACGCCTTCTTCGGCAACTCCAAGTCCTCGACGGTGAGCGACGCCAACGGCGAGGTGCTGGCCGAGGCGGTCACGCTGATCGACAGCGCCGAGGAGAACGACCGCTACCTCTACGTGGTGAAGCGGCTGCTCAACGGCTACAACAGCTCCTACAACGCGAGCTGGTGGATGCTGAACGCGGTCAACAACGTCTACACGGTGCTCTTCCGCGGCCACCAGCTCCCGGCGTTCGTGACCGCCGTCCAGGCGGACCCCAGCGTGATCGACACGCTGTACGGCTTCGCCGACAACAACTGGAACCTGCTCGGCACCGACCAGAGCTACCTGGCGTCGAACGCCGGCCGGGAGATGGCCCGCTTCCTTCAGGAAACCGCCCTGCGGTCGAAGGTGCGGCCGATGGTCAAGGCCCTGCTCGACCGCGGCGACATCTCCGGGACGACCGCGCCCATGTGGGTCGGCGTCGCTGAGATGACCGACTACTACGACAAGGCCAACTGCTCCTACTACGACACCTGCGACCTGCAGGCGCGGCTCGCGGCCGCCATTCTGCCGATCCGGTACACCTGCAGCTCCAGCATCACGATCCGTGCGCAGGCCTTGACCTCCGCGCAGCTCACCACCGCCTGCAACAGCCTCAAGAGCCAGGACACGTACTTCCACAACCTGGTGAACGACGGCAACCGCCCCGTGGCGAACGACAACAACACCACCATCGAAGTCGTCGTCTTCCACTCCAGCACCGACTACCAGAACTACGCCGGGACGATGTTCGGCATCGACACCAACAACGGCGGCATGTACCTGGAGGGCGACCCGGCCGCGGCCGGTAACCAGCCGCGCTTCATCGCCTACGAGGCGGAGTGGCTGCGGCCCGCGTTCGAGATCTGGAACCTCAACCACGAGTACACCCACTACCTCGACGGCCGGTTCGACATGTACGGCGACTTCACCGCCGGCATCACCACCCCGACCATCTGGTGGATCGAGGGCTTCGCCGAGTACGTGTCGTACTCCTACCGGAACGTGACCTACGACGCGGCGATCACCGAGGCGGCCAAGAAGACGTACACGCTCAGGACGCTGTTCGACACCGACTACTCGCACGATACGACCCGCATCTACCGCTGGGGTTACCTGGCCGTGCGATACATGTTCGAGAAGCACCCGGCTGACGTCACCACCGTCCTCGGCAACTACCGGGCGGGCAACTGGAGCGGCGCCCGCACCTTCCTGACCAGCACCATCGGCACCCGCTACGACAGTGACTGGTCGAGCTGGCTCACCGCCTGCGCGTCCGGCTCCTGCTCGGGCGGCGGCAGCACGAACAAGCCGCCGACCGCGAACTTCACCTTCACCGTCAGCGGCCTCAACGCGACCTTCACCGACACCTCGACCGACTCCGACGGCACGATCGCCTCGCGCTCGTGGGAATTCGGCGACGGCACGTCCTCGACCGCGGCGAACCCCACCCACGCGTACGCCGCGGCGGGCACCTACCCGGTGAAGCTGACCGTCACCGACAACGGCGGAGCCACCGCGTCGACCACCAAGCAGGTGACCGTGACGTCCGGAGGCGGCACCCTGCCCGAGTGCACCTCGTCCGACACCAGGGAACTGGGCAAGAACTGCCAGCGCGGCAACGTGTCCGCGACCGCCGGTAACCACGCCTACTTCTACCTGTACCTCCCGGCCGGCACTACCAGGATCGTCATCACGTCGTCTGGCGGCACCGGGAACGCCGACCTCTACTACAGCCCCAGCACGTGGGCCACGAAGTCGGCGTACACGCAGCGGTCGACCAACTCCGGCAACAGCGAGACCCTGACGATGACCAACCCGGCGGCCGGCTACCACTACATCAGCCTGTACGCCACCACCGCATTCTCCGGGGCCTCAGTGAAGGCCGAGTACTGACGCTCACCGCCGCCTCATAACGGCTGATCATCCATGCCGGGACCGGTCCCCACGTCCGGTCCCGGCCCTCGGCACCGCCGGCCGGGTCTCGACGCCACAGAGATTTCACCGCGGCACCGGCACTACGCAGTACCGACACACCCCGGCCGGGACCGGCTCACGCCGGTCCCGGCTCTGCGATTTCATATGTGGACTTCGGCATCCGCCTGCTCTACCGGACGCTCGCGACGTTCAAGGCGGAGCCGGGCGCGGCCGTTGGAATACGGCGACGGCACCGTCGCCGGCCTGAGCCCGCGTGCCAAGAACGTCGATGTCTCGCGGCACGGACGCTTCGCGGCGTGGCGCGAGGGCGGGGCCGGATGGCTTCTCGACGCCCGGACACGTACCGCGGTGCGCCTGCCAGGCCGGGAGACGGACAAGGTGAGCATCTCCAATGCCAGGTACCTCCATTGGAAGACGGCGGACGGCTACCACGTCCTGGATCTGGCTGCCCTGAACGACCGGGGTTGAGCGCCCTCATCTCCGGTGGAGACCGGAGCCGGGCTGTGCGGCCGGGACGCTCCCCCGCATGATTTCTCTTTCCTCCCGGTTCGGGAAGCCTTAGGACAGAGCAGGGGAAAGCTCTCTTGTGGCGGTCGTTTCACCGGGCATGGGGGCCACCGACGGCCGTGCCCCTCCACCGGCACGGGTGGAGGGGCTCCGGGTCAGGGGATCAGCCCGGGGGGAGGTTGCCGTTCTTGGCGACCGGCAGGGCCAGCTGGCTGGCGCCGCTGAGGGTGGCCTGCTCGACCGGGAGGCCGGCGAGGACGGGGTTGATGTGCCGCAGGGTCAGCGAGACCGTGGGCAGGGCCGGGGTGACGATGTCGAACTTCTCCAGGTCGATCCACCGGACGATGTTGAACACTTCGCCCGGGATGTTGTCACCGGCCTTCTGCACCGGGACGCACAGCTGGCGGGCGTAGAGGACCTGCGCGCCGTGCGTGGGGATCACCGGGGTCAGGACGGGGTTGAGCTGGCGCAGGGACACCTGCTGGTTCAGCGGGTTGTTGGGGGTGATGCCGTAGCACTTGAGGTCGATGTGGCGGACGAGCGACAGCACCTCGGCGGGTGGGGCCACGTTGTTCTTGATGACCGGCACGCACAGCTGCTGCGGGGTGTTCATGGAGATCTGCGTGCGCGGCAGGCTCTGGAACAGCGGGTTGAGGTGGCTGAGCACCAGGCCCGTGGTCACCGTGGTGCCGGAGATCTTGTAGCAGGCCAGGTCGATGTACTTGATGAAGTCGAGCGCGGGCGACGGCGGCGTCTGGGTGTTCTTGGCGACCGGGACGCACAACTGCTCGCGCTGGCCGAGGGTGACGGTCTCGACCGGCAGGGTACTGAGCACGGGATTGATGTGCCGCAGCGTGAGCGTGGTGGCGGGCGGCTGGTACGGGTTGGTCTTGAAGCATTCGAGGTCGAGGAAGGCGGTCAGATCCTTTGGTGTCGGCAGCGCGAGGGCGGTGGCGGGCGGCACACCGAGGAATGCCACGGCGAGCACCGCGACGACGGCGGATGTGAGGCGCCGGAGCATCGGTTTTCTACGCCCGTGAATTCCGGTTACGGCTCGGTCCATTGTGACTCCAAAAACCTGGGGGGTGGCCTTCTTAACGCCGAGTGTGTGCCGCCACGGCCGGACTTTCAATATTGTTACCACTTTTTGTTATGCTCAAAATTCGGGTCGGCGGGCCGGGGAGTTATCATCAGACATAAAAGCGTTGCCGGTCCGCCGGTAATCGGCACACGGTGGCTTTATCGAGGCTCCACCGACCCGATGGCGCAGACCACCACAAAAAAGCGCACCGGGGTGGGTTGACATGAGAACGGCCTCCCAGTAGGGCCGAGACACCCCAGAGATTCCGGACAAATCACTTGATATGGCTGTAAAAGCCCAAGGGAGAAGCCGCGGCGGGGTGGGCGACGGCCGATCACTACCGCACCGAAGCGATCGAGAACGCGGCACGGACCTTCACCATTGAAAAGGACGCGACCTTCCGCTCCGACAGGGGCTCGAACTGCACGTCCGGTGAATTCGGTATCGCCGAAGGGATCGAACACCTGGAGGCCCGTCGGCCGTACCGGCGCATGTCACGGTAACGCCATGGCCAAATCGTTCTTTTCGGCGTTGAAGAATGAATGGCCGAGGCGGTACTTTTTCACCGGCCGGGCAAGGACCTACCGGGCCGCGATCCGTTATATCGATGGCCACCACGATCGGCGCCGACTTTATTCGCCTGTCGGTCACCGGACGCCGTTCGAAGTCCTCGACGAGTACACAGCGCTTCGGCCGGTCACGCGGTTCACGGCCGCGGTTTCCGCCGCCCGAAATGATCCGGGCGGCTCGCCGGCCGTGCCCTCATCCGCTCGGCGGTCATGCCGCCCCGTCACCACTCGGCACCGCGAACTCGGTGGGATGCCAAGGCGGTGCCCGTCACCCCTTTCCCAAGATATGTTGGAAATGTCATAATCCCAACATGTCTTGGGAAAAGGGTGACGGCCTGGTGCCGCTGCGTGCGTTGGCGAACCCGCTCCGGATCCGCATCGTGTCGCTGCTCACCGGCGCGTCCATGTCGGCCACCGAGGTCGCGGAGGAGCTGGGCATCGCCCACGCCTCGGCCAGCTACCACCTGCGCCAGCTGGCCGAGGCCGGCTTCCTGCAGCAGGTGGACGAGCGACCGCCACCGGGCGGCAAGGGCAGACCCCGCCGGCTCTACCGTTACGACCCCTCCAGCGGCATACGGCTGGACCGCGCGAACGGCCGGCAGCTCCTGCACGAGGCGCTCGCCACCGACCTGGCCCGACGCCTCGCCCAGACCAGGCTGCAGCGCATGTCCATGGACGCCGAGGTATGGCTGGATCGCGCCGTGTGGGAGGAGATCGTCGGGTTGATCGAGCAGGCGGTCGCGCTGGCCCACGACAAGGCCGGGCCGCCCCGCTCCGGCGACCGGGTCAAGGTGAGCATGACCGCGATCCTGCTGGAACTCGATGACGTGCGATGACCCGCCTGCTGATGGCGTGCGCGGGAGCGTGCTTCCTGTCGCTCGGGCTGCTCATCCCAACGATCCCCAAGTACGTCACCGGCCCGCTGGACCAGGGGCCGGGCCTGGTCGGCGGTTGCCTGGCGATCACGGCCGGGTGCGCCGTGCTCTTCCGCCCGCTGGCCGGTCGGCTGGCCGACCGGCGCGGCCGCAGGGCGGCGGCCTGCACCGGCGCCGCACTGCTGGCGATCACCTCCTTCGCCGTGCTCATGGCCGAGTCGCTGCCGCTGTTCCTGGCGTGCCGGGCCGTCGCGGGAGCGGGGGAGGCTCTGACCTATGTCGGTCTGGCCGCCGCGGCCAGCGATCACGACCGTCCGGGCGCCGCGATCAACCGCTTCTCCATCGCGGTCAACGCCGGCCTGCTCGCCGGACCGGCGCTCGCCGAGGCCGGCCATTCCGTCGCCGGCCTGCGGGCCACATGGGCGCTGTCCGGAGCCGTCGCCCTCGCGGCCTTCGTGGCCTGCCTGTTCCTGCCCGCGGGCCCGGCGGTCGCCGGCGATCCCGCCGGCACGAGGAAGGCCGGGCCGCTCGTGCATCGCGCGGGACTGCGTCCCGGGCTGGCGTACTGGGCGTCGGTGTGGGGATACACCGCCTTCGGCGCCTTCCTCCCGCTGCACGTCGCCGCGCTGGGCGGGAGCGGCAGCGGCCCGCACTTCCTCGTCTACGGCTGCGTGCTGCTCGCCGTGCGGCTCGGCGGCCAACGATGGACGGACCGGATCGGCCCGCGGGGGACGGCGACCGCGGCCCTGCTGGTCACCGCGGCCGGGCTGGCCCTGCTCGTCGCCTGGCCGTCCGTGACCGGGGCGCTGGCCGCCGCGGCGGTGATCGGCGCCGGGCAGGCGCTGGGGCTTCCCGCGTTCCTCACGATGGCGGTGACCGGTCTGCCCGCCGCGCAGCGCGGCTCGGCGGTGGCCACCACGACGGCGTTCTTCGATCTCGGGTTCATGACGGCCGCGCTCGCGCTGGGCGCCATCGTGCAGTCGTCCGGCCTGGCCTACGGCTTCGCCGTCGCGGGCTGTGTGCCGGCCCTGGCGCCGCTGCTGTTCCTCTCCCGCTCTCGCAAGGCCCGCAGGACATCCCCCCAAGGAGACAGCCATGACCATTCCCACCACTGAGCTGGCCGGCTACGCCGACGTCGTCTTCGACGTCGCCGTACCGGTCGTCGCCGGCGACCGGGTGCTGATCAACGCCGAGATCGAGCACGCCCCGCTCGCCCGCGCCCTGGCCGAGGCGGCATACGCCCGGGGTGCCCGCTATGCCGACATCTGGTATTTCGACCCCTACGCGAAGCGATCCCGGGTCCAGCACGCGGACCCGGCCACCCTGAACGAGGTCCCGGCCTGGCTGGACGCGCGCAACGAGGAGCTGGCCCGCCACTGCGGCGTCCTGCTCAACATCCGCGGCGTCGCGGCACCGGATCTCCTCGCCGGGCAGGACCCGGTACGGGCGGGCCTGGACCGCATGCCGTACCTCACGTCGAGGCAGCGGCTGCAGCTCGGCAACCTCGTCCGCTGGGCGATGGTCCCCTGCCCGACCGCGGAATGGGCGCGCGCGGTCTTCGGGGAGCCGGACGGAACCCGCCTCTGGCAGCACCTGCGCCCGATACTGCGGCTGGACCGGCCCGATCCCCGCGCCGCCTGGGAGCAGCGGATCGCCGAGTTGCTGGGCCGCGCGGAGGTGCTGAGCGGGATGCGGCTCGACGCCGTCCGGTTCGAGGGGCCGGGCACCGACCTGACCATCGGCCTGCTCCCGGACGCGCACTGGACCGCGGCGCGCCTCGAATCCGTGCGGGGGCACCGCTTCCAGGCCAACCTCCCCACGGAGGAGGTGTTCACCACGCCTGACCACCGCCGGGTGGAGGGCACCGTCCGTTCGACGCGGCCACTCGCGCTCAACGGGAGCGTCATTCGCGACCTGGAGCTGACCTTCACCGGTGGGGTGGTGACGGAGGTGAGGGCGAGTGCCGGCGCCGACGTGGTCCGCACCCACCAGGCGACCGACGCGGGCGCGGCCCGCCTGGGCGAGCTGGCCCTGGTCGACGGCTCGTCGCCGGTCGGGCGATCGGGCCTCACCTTTCTCGAGACCCTGCTGGACGAGAACGCCACCTGCCATCTGGCCTGGGGTGCCGGCCTGCCTCCGGGCGTGCCCGAGCACCTGCGCGAGCGGGACGCCGCCGGGCTCGATGCGGCCGGGGTCAACCTCTCCGGTGTGCACGTCGACTTCATGGTGGGCGGTCCCGACGTCACCGTCACGGGGATCGGGCACGACGGCGGCGCGATCGAGTTGCTCCGCGACGACGAGTGGCAGGTCTGAGTCGAAGACGAGTCCGCGGATCCGGTCACGGAGCCGGGTCCAGACGGTCTCGTGCTGCCGGCGTCCGAAAGATCGTGCGTCGCATCCAACGGACGCGCCATGGACCAACCAACACAAGAATATCTATTGTGCACTGAGTTCACGATACGCTTTACTTGTGATGCACGCCCACCTTCGAAAGGGAGCCCCGCGACAGCCTCGCCCTACGGGTGCGTCTCGCGTGGCCTCCCATCGCGATCACCAGCCGAGCCTTTATTAGGACCCCGACTTGCCGACAGCTTCCCGTACGCAAAGACGAAGCGTCCCGAACAACAGCGCAATCCCAGAGGAGATGCCTGATGTTCCGCCAGGTCACGCCAATCACAGGAATATTGTTCCGCTCTCCCGGAAATTTCGCCCCGCCCTTTTAGGTAAGCCGGACAAACGCCATATATCTACACCGATAACCATCTAACCTGGCAACCACATATTCCAGGGTGCAGCTTCTAACAGCTTCACATCGATGACTCAAGGCGCTTAATCCGTGATAAATGATCAAATCCCCGTCAGGTGGCCCATTGGCACCCTCATGGACAGACTCAGCCCAGAGGAGCGGAAGGAACTTCTGGGTCTCGTGCCGTCGTCCCCTCGACAGGCCGGCGAACCACTCATATATCAAGGAGATCGAGAGAGGTCCGAGGTCTATCTACTGAGATCCGTCCCAGGTCAGCGGCTCACGGCGTGCGTGAAGGTGACGGCCTACCTGGAATCGGGCGGAGCGGCCATATTGGGCATCCGCGTCAGCGGCGATGTGGTCGGCGAACTGGCAGCTCTGCGCAGAGAGCCAAGATCGGCCATGGTGACCGCGTGCAGTCCGATGTTGGTGCACGTCATCCGCGCAGAGGCGTTCACCGACTTCCTCGATCGCCATCCGGCGGCATGGAATGCACTGGCCAGGATGATCGCCGACCAGCTCGACTGGGCCAACCGCAGAAGAACCGACTTCGCCCAGTTCAGCGTTCCCGTACGGGTCGCGAACGTGCTCGTGGAACTTTCTGGCCGGCATGGAGTCGACAGGGTAGACGGAAAACGGGACCTGGGAGTCGATCTTACCCATGAGGAGATCGCCAATCTCGTCGGGGCCAGAAAAGACGCCGTCTTCAAGGCCATCCGACGTTTCAAGGAGCTTGAACTGATCGACCCCGGTCATCGCAGGAAGCTCGTCATCGACCCAATCGGTCTGGCCAATTACCGGTAAAGCGTACTGGTACGTCTTGAGGCGATGCGATCTTCGCCAGACTCATCCCCGGCGATCTCCCCACCGCTCTGGTGGACCTTTCTCGCAACCACAAGGTGACGTGATGCTCGATTCTGATTTCAGCCGCCGCTTGGTCATGGCGGTCGATGCGGAGGGATACGGCCGCGGCGATGACCTACGGCACGACTCGATCCAGTCGGGCCTGGCCCAGGTCATGGACCGTGGCGCACGAGAGGCCGGCCTGCGCCGCGAGACCTGGGCCCGCCAGGAAGCCGGCGACGGTGAGGTCATTGTCCTTCCCGAAAGGGAGGGCGAGCTTCGGGTCATCGACGACCTGGTTCGCCGCGTGCGCAAGGCGCTCCACGACCACAACCGCGAACGCCGAGACGACGCCCGCCTGCGGATACGCATCGCAATCGGCCACGGCGTCGTGAAACGCGGCGCGATGGGCTTTGTCGGCCAGGTCGTGGTGACCACCAGCCGGCTGCTCGACGCGAAGGCCGCCCGTACCGCCCTGAAGGTGAACCCGCGCGCCGACCTGGTGCTGATCCTCACCGATCGGCTCTATGAGGACGTCGTCCGACAGCTCCACACCTCCTACCAACCGGAGTCGTTCACTCGGTTGGAAGTAGCGACCAAGGAACGCACCGAAATCGCCTGGATGTGGATTCCTTCCGAAGACCTGGATCAGAAAGGAACTCTCGACATGGACAACCTGCCCGAGGTCGCAGACACCCTGTGGGCCCTAATCGCTGGGGGCGCCATCGAACGTCTCGGCGCTTACGGCACCGAGACCGGCCTGGGTGGAGCCCGCAGACTGCTCGCGAAGATCAAGAAATTCCGGTCCGAGCAGGGCCAACCGGCCGCCCCGGAGTCGCGCGACGACTTGCTGGAGTCCCTGGAGAAGCTGGTGCGAGTCGACCCCACTGCGAAGCAGTTCGCGCAGCAGTTCAATGCCGAGCAGATGACCATAAACCTGATCACCGCTCCCATTTCCGGTGAGGAGATCAACTTTGGCATCCGAAACTGATTCGCCGCCCGATGGCGTCCTGATCGGCGAGGCAGCCACCCCGGTGGATCTGACTGATCAGGCCGAGGCGACGGACGAAAGTTTCGCGCAGGTCTCCCAGGTCCAGACCGTCATCAACCACATTCACGGCAACGTGGGGGACGCCTCTTTCGGCATCTCGGGTTCCCGCCCCAGGTCCCGCCGCACCGCAGGACCCGTATCCGCTGACGAAATGGCGGAGGCCCGCACCTGCTACGTGCGCCATGCCACCTACGAGGCCGCCGCCGAACAGCTGGGCAGATGCAACATGGTGGCCTTGATCGGCAATGCCGGCACCGGCCGCCGGACGGCGGCGCTCAATCTGCTTCATGACTTCGTCGAGGGACGGCGCGAGGTGGTGGAACTCAGCCCGGCCTACACGCTGGAGAAGCTGGCCGCCCGCGAATACCGGAAGGCTCACGGCTACTTGCTGTGCGACTGGCCCAAGGACGACATCGACGGAAGCATCGCTGACTTTCACGTACGGGAGATCAGGCGCCGCGTGCGCGATGCCGGGGCCTACCTGGTGATCACGACGACGGCAACCTCGCTGCCCGAAAGAGACCAGATTCTCTGGCTACCGCCGCCGGCCCGCGACGTCCTGCTGGCTCACCAGGTGGCGCCCGAGGTCGCTGACAAGGCGGCCGCACAGATCACCACCGACCATGCCATGGCCGACGTGGTGACACTGGCGCGTGACCTGGCCTCGGGGATTCCGCTGGACAATGCACTCGGCAGGCTGGAGTCCGCCGGGCGGCGCGATGTGGTCACCTGGTTCGATGGCTCGCGTACTCGAGGGGAGCTCTTCGAGATGGCCGCCATGGCCTTCACCCCCGGCCTTCCAGAAGCCGGCTTCGAGTCGCTGCTCGCCCGACTGGAGTCGATCGCCGGTATCGGCGCCGAGGGTGCGGTCGCCGTTTCTGCGGATGATCCGATGCCGAGCCGCCGCCTGCTTCGGGTGGCAGAAGGCTCGCTTTTCAGCCTGTCGCCGGGGCGCAGGCTGGAGTTCAAGGTCCCGAGTCATCGAACGCATGTGATGCGAGAGCTGTACCAGCGACACGGCATGCGGTTGTGGGAGCCGGTCACCGAATGGCTCCATGAGTGCGCGGCTCTACGCGACCCGAGTGCACAGGCGGAGATCGCCAGGGGCGTGGCGGTTCTTGCCTCTGTCTCGGACTACTCGTACGTCGAAAGCACTTTTCTCACCCCATGGGCCCGTGGAAGAGGCGTCATGCGCAGCCAGGCCACCGCTGCGATGGCCATCTCATGGTTGTGCCTGGACGAGACGACCCGTCCGGAGGTGCTGCGTACCGTCAGCTTGTGGACGAGGGCGTCCGCCGCCAGACCCAAATTCACCGCCACCCTCGCCTGGTCCGGTGAACTGGGCATCCGGTTCCCGCTGGAGGCGGTCCGGATGCTTTGGATACAGATCAGAGGCAGTGAGAAGCCTGTCCGGCATGCAGAGATCGCGCTCGCCCGTCTGTTCGCAGCGCTGACCGAGGCCACCGGTAACGCCCTGCCGATGCTCGACTGGCTGGCGCGTCAGATCGGCAACGACAGGCGGATCGGCCGTGCGGTCGATCCGCTGATTCGGGCGATCTTGAGTGTCCTGTCGGCTCGCGCAGATGGCGTCGGGCCTCCCACAGTCACCGCTCATTTGCGCAGTTGCCCTGGTTCCGCTGTCCCCCTCGCCGAACTTTGGTCTGCGGTTCTCGTCAAACGCCCTCACCGCAAGGATGCGCTGGCCGCCCTGTACGACGCCGTCTGCGCCTTCGATGAGCGCGACGGCGATGACCGCGACCATGTTCATGCCCTGTTCGCAGCGCTCGTGGAGACGCTCCCCGCGAAGGAACGGCCGCTACTCGCCCACGACCTGCGGCGTTATGCCATCTCCCGCGACACCGACGAGAACCGGCTGGAGATTCTCCTGTCGCTGCTCCGGGTCTTCCTGAGCCCGGCTGTTCTGTCCCTCGACACCATCGGAAAGCGTCCATGAGCTACCCCATGATCAGCCAGATCTCCCTTGATCCTGTCGCCAAGCAAGGGTTCCTGAGCAAACCCCGGCGCCCGATCTCCAGCCTCCCCCGACAGCTTCCGCACCAGCGGCTCGTCTTCGAGTACGACGGCACGTTCGTGCTGGGCGACCGGCTGCTGCGCGGCGACGAACCGCACGTGCTGCACGCCACCAGCGTCAGCGTCGTGGACGTGGCCGGGGATCACCCCACCACGATCCAGGTGCCGATCAACTCCTCCGGCGCCCATGACTTCACCGTCGCGGTCCAGTTCCGCTGCACGGTCGACGAACCGATCGAGGTGGTGCGCGCCGGTCTGACCGACGTCACCGAGCACCTGGTCACCTACATCCAGGCCTACCACAAGCTCTTCGAACTCGGCCGCGGCTACGGGCTGCACGAGGTCCACGAGTTGTGGACGCTCGTGCACGCCCAGGTGAAGGCGTACACGACCGTGGTGCCCTGTGTGCTGCCCGGCATGACGGCCGAGTTCTCCGGCCTCAACGTGTACGCCCCCGACGAGATCGCCCAGGGGCGGCGACGCTACGAGACCAGCCTGCACAACATCCAGGGCGAACATGGCCTCCGCGACGTCAAACGCAGGCTCGATCGTGACTTCGAACTCGATGAACAGGATTTTCTGCACACCAAGGGGCACGGTGCGAACGACTTCACCCGGCAGGAGGCGGCCCTCGACCGGGATCAGCAGATCACCGAGGCCACGAAGATCAGGGACCTCCTCAACAGCGGTCCCGGCGCCGCCGACGGCCTGTACGTCACCGTTCGCGGTCTCAGCGACCAGCAGGTCGCCGAACGTTACGCCGCCCTGGGCGACCGGGAATACAGCGCTATCCAGCGCGGAATCCAGATGGAGCACGACCTGCAGGTCGTTCAGGCCCGCGCCCGGGCCGATGTCGTTCGGGCGGCGATCGCCCAGGGCTTGTTCAACGAAACGACCGGCAAGGAACTGCTCGCCACCTTCGACGAAGTCGAGCCGGAAGCGGAGGCGAAGCACCTCGAAGGACCCACTTACGAGGCCCGTGCCGAGGTGACGGCAGGCGACACCGACGACGACTTCTTCATGGAGGAGGACGTCCGTGGTTGACATCCTCCACGGTTCCAAGGCGGCCGAGCAGCACAGACGGCACCCTCGGCGTCGGGAGAAGCCCAATCTTGGGACGTTCCTCCGCCGGTTCACCGGAGTCGACGAGAAAATCCTCGCGAGTGTTCCTCAGGAACGCTCCCGCTACACCAGTCTCGGCGGAATCGTGGTCAGCACCGCGCTCATAGCGGGCACCTCCCTGCTGGGCGCGCTGACACTGCTCTCGCAGGCGTCCCCGCTGTATCTGTTGCCGGTGGCGGTGCTGTGGGGCCTGATCATCGCCAACATCGACCGATTTCTGATCACCAGCCTTACCGGTGACAGCGCCGGCTGGTCCCGCTGGGGCAACCTGCTGATCCGGCTCGCCCTCGCCGTCGTCATCGGCGTCTTCATCGCCGAGCCGCTGACTCTCAAGATCTTTCAGGAGCGGCTCGACCGGCAGATCATGGTAGAACGCGGCCAGGTGATCAGCCTGACGGAGAGCCGGTACAAGCAGTGCAACCCCCTCAAGGGGCCGGCTCCCGAGGGCGTCGACTGCGCCGATTTCATCCTCGACGGCGGCGATCAGGCAACCGCCGTCGAAGACAACATGACGGAGAGGCAGAGCGTCCTCAAGGCCGCGGAAGATCGGCTGGCAGCGGACATGAAGGAGAAGGAGAAGCTGAAGGGACGCAGCGACCGGGAATGCTACGGCATCAAGGTCCTGGGCCAGACCACGGGCGTGTTCGGCGACGGACCCGAGTGCAAGGTCAGAAAGAACGAGTTCGACACCTTCGTCGCCAACCATGACATCCCCTGGCAGCAGACGGAGGTGGCGAGACTCAGGGCGGAGCTCGGCTCTCTCGCGGCCGATCGCGCCAGTGCGGAAACGAAACGCGCGGCGGTATTCAGCAAGAAGATCGCCGAGCGCGTCGAGGAGAAGAAACGGGCCTACACCGACATCGGGCTGCTTGACCGATGGGAGGCCTTGGGCACGGTCGCGGGCCAGAGCGGCATGGTCAACTTCGCTCACTGGTTGTTGCGCATCATCTTCGTGCTGCTCGACTGCATGCCGATCATCTCAAAGATGCTGAACGGCAAGACCGAGTATGACCGCCTTCTCACTCAGGAGCTGCGCGCGGGCTCAGCCTGCCACGAAGCCGAACTGAACTTCACCACCCGGCAGAGGACCGGCGAGTACGAGATCAGACTGCGCGAGGAAGAGCGCCGGCTGAAAGCCGAACGCGGCCGGATCGACCGAGATCAGCGCGTGGACGAGGCTTCCAGGGACGACGAAATCGATCGCCTCGCCCGTACTTTCATGAGCTCGATGCCTACGCACCGATAAGGACCGGAGACTCTATCCCCTCGCCCGCGCGGAGGTCACCGCGACATACCCGGCACTGGCGGAGGACGCCGTGTGGCACCCCGGGGTACGCCAGGCGATCGCCGTCTGGACGGTGGACGTGACGGTACGCCTGCTCCCACGCACAGCGGACGACAAACCACTGCACCCGACCCGGCGCCCCACCCCGACGATGCGCCAACTTCTGATTCGGCAGCGAACCTGTGGGCCGCGTATCGCCGCCGGATGCCCCGCCTTGTCGAGTGCCACCCCGAAGTCATAGCCGCGCTGACAGGGCTACGCGCGTCCGGATGGCGGGTGGGGATCGTCCCCAACGGGACGGCGGACAACCAGCAAGGAGGCCACGCCAGTTCAAACGGCATGTGAGGACTCCGCCGAGCTCATCGGGGTGCTCGTTGTCGTGATCCTGTACGTGGCTCGCTCGTCGATCTCGTACCCCATCGGCTTCCAGCGCCTCGGAGTCAGACGCACACCTCCGCGGTGTGGGCGTGCCCGCGGCTGCCGCCCACTTCCACCTTGAGCGCGGTCCTGGCCTTGCGCACGCTGCGGTCGCTTTTCTTGATCGATCTCACCGGCCAGGGCAGCGTGATCTTCACCTCGTCGGTGGTCCTGGACGGGTCGGAGACCGCGAGCCGTACCCGCTTGCCGTCGCGGCGGAACAGCAGCGTGCAGGGGCTGTCGGCGGCGAGCGGTCCATCCGCGGTCTCGACGGTCCCCGCGCGCCAGAAGACGGCGGCGAGCACGCCGTCGCGCGCGATGGCCTGCACCGCTCCGGAGTTTGCGATGATCTCGATCCGCCCGTCGTAAGCCGCCGTCTGCGCGATGGAGGCGTCGGGCAGTACGGCGTAGGCGTAGCGCGCCTTGCGGGGATCGATGCCGTGGTCGATGAGGATCGTCGTGTAGTGCCTGGTGACAGGGGATGTGTCGCCTCCGGTGGTGGCGCCCCTGTCGATGTCCCGCCAGCGGCCGGTGCGCTTCTTGCGGATCACCTTCGCGTCGGCGCCGTCGAGCAGCGCGTAGCCGGCCACACCGGGCAGGTGGATCCAGCCGTCGCCCCGGGTCAGCGCTGGATGCCGGTCGTGGGTGTTGCGGTTCTCCACGATGGTCTCGATACGGCGGCCGTCGGAGGCGGTGATGCCGGCGCCGAGGGCGATCACCGCGTCATCGAGCAGGAACCACGCCTTCTTGGCCCGTAGCGAGGAGCCACCGGCGATCAGCTTCATGGCGGCCACGCCGTACTCGCCGTCGAGTGCCACGCCGCCCGCCCACGGGGTGGGTGGCAGGCGACGGTGGTCGTGCGGGAGATCGGCGCGTCTACGGGTGTCGACCGTCGTGCCCGGCAGCCGGTACGGGTTGATCGTGGGCCACAGGTCGTCGTTCCAGTGGGTGAGGTCGCCGGTGTAGAGGTAGGTCATGCCGTCGCCGGTGTACCAGCCGTGCAGATTCTCCCGGTTCATGGCCTCGGCCGCGCCGATGCGCTCCGAGCTCATCGCGATCGCGTACGCCCAGGTGGGACGGCGGTGCACGACCCGGTCCATGTCGGCGAAGACGTACGTGCCCGTCGTGCGCGGGCCGACCGGCACTGACGGGTCCTCCAGCAGGGCCGTGGCTCTCGCGATGCTCGCCGGCGGTGCGAGCGTGCCGTAGGGGATGGCCTGGTTGCGGGTGAGCCAGCCTTTGACCAGCGGTCGCCAACGCTGGGCATGGCGCTTGGGTGCCGTCTCCAGCAGGGTGAGGATGGCCTCGACCGTCTTCTGTCCCGAGTGGTGGTCACGGTGGCCCTGCACCGAGATCTGCCGACCGCGTACGCAGTCCATCATCAGCCCGTCGAAGACGAACGGCACGAACGAGCGATCCACGATGTCGTAGACGTTGCCGATTCCGGTGATCTCCCACGGTGACCTGGAGAGCATGGCGATCAGCTTGGCCACGCTCTCCAGGTAGTCCACGCCGTAGCTGCCGGTGTAGGGGTACACGTCGTGCTGGATGAACGATCCGTCACGGTAGAAGCCGTCGCCTGGGCCCCTTGTCGGCCGCAGCAGGTCGGAGACCGCGTCCCTGGCCCGCTTGACGAGGCGTGCGTCGTGGGTGAGCAGTCCGCGCATCGCCACCGCCATGGCCTTGCCCGCGCGGTTGGCGCCGGTCTCGACGACACCGGGGTGGCTGACGCGGCGCTCCGGGTCGGGGCACCAGCGGCGCAAGGGGCGCAACCAGCGTTCGAGGCGCTCTGCGGGCAGGCCGTCGTACAGCAGGGCGCAGGTGTCGGTCAGCGCGCGGGGGACGCCGATCTCCCACCAGAACCAGTTGCTGCCCCGCCGGTCGAGCCCCTCGTGGTACGCGTGCTCGTACAGGAAGTCCAGCGCCCTGACAGCGGTCTCGGCGACCTGGCTGTCCCGGTGCATGGCGGTGCCCGGCGTGGCCCAGGCCAGCGCCAGTGTGCGCATGCGGTTGTAGGCGCGGTTGAAGTTGCCCGTCCTGGGGTCCGACAGCGGCAGGTCGGGCCACAGGCTCGGGCGATCGGGAGCGGGCTTCAGCTTGCGCAGCACCGCATTGGCCGAGCTCTCGACCGCCTGCGTCCTGTCGGTATAAGCGGAGTTGTACGACCCGCCGGCCAGCAGACTCACCCACCGCTCACGCGCGGCGTCGAACGCGGCGGTGCCGGCCGCCTCGGCCGGTCTGTCCCACAGGGCGAGACCGGCCACTGTCGCGGCGCTCAGCAGGGCGGACCGCCGACTGAGGGGGTGGGTCATGAAGGCCCTTTCGGCAATAGGGCAAATATCAGATGAAAAGATCATAAGTCGGCATGTGGATGGATCATCCGACTCCTCTGACGGTGAGTGGGCGTACGAACGTCGCAGGGAACGCGCGGTACCCGGCTCAGGCGGTGACAGGCCGGACCGATCAGCCGACGGCGTCTCACCCGCTGGAGTATCCGCAAACCGCCGGCCTGCCTGGCCGACAACACGGCCTCAGGGAGGGGGTGGGAGTCAGTCGTCGACGCATTTGGCGTAGCCACCCAGGAGGACCTGACGAAAGTCAGGTGAGGTCCGGCCGATCGTACGCTGTGTGGCCCTCCCGCCGACTCCTAGCGTTCCTCCCATGCGAACGAAGACCTCGGAGTGCCCCCGATGACGGTACGAAAAGTCGCGGCGATCATCGGTGTGCTGCTCGCTATGGGAGTGACGACGGCGGAAGCGGCGGAGACCGGTGGGCTGAGCGCGACCGCGATCGACCAGCACATGCGCGACTATATCGAGCGGACCCGGCTGCCCGGTGCCCTGGTCGCGGTCACCAAGGGCGACCAGGTCGTGTACGCCGCGGGTTACGGCCGCACGGCCGGCCGCGGCTCGACGGGCTCCAAGCGGCGGCCGAGCCGCGCCGGATCCTCCCCGAGATCTCCGCGCCTGCGGGCCCGCCGTACCACCGTCGACCGCCGACGGCCGGTCCGTGCGGCTCCTCGATCCGGGTCACGAGGTGTGCTCCCGTATTCGTATGGTGCTGGGTCTTACCGGTGGTCGCGCAGGCGTGCGCGCAGCAGGTTGGGGTCGGTGGTCGTGGTGTAGGCGACGCTGAGCACGTACACGTCATTGCCGCGCAGCGCGACGGAGCTGGGGTTCTGAAGTCCGTCGCCGGCGTCCAGAACGGTGGTGCTGGTGCCGTCGGGCTGGATGCGCGCGACCGTGTTGGGGCCGTTGAGGGCGGCGAGGATCTCGTCGCCGCGGCCGGTGAAGACGAAATCGTCGATACCGACCATGCCCGACGCCTTGACCTGCGGCGTTCCCGCACGGTTTCCGGAGCGGATGGGAATGCGCAGGGTTGCGCGACCACATGGCCGACAGCGCGGAGTCCACTCTGCTCGCCCTGGCGGAGTGGATCGCCGGCCACCGTACCCGCTGATCACTCGGACCTGTCTCCGGTACGCCGAAAGCGCCGGTCGAGCGTTGCTCCGCCGCCGTCACCAGCTTCGGGAACTATCGGGAGAACCGCGTCGCGGTCTCCCCCGTGAGCCGGCCCGGCGGCAGGCGTCGCCCGCAGAGGACGAGCAGCAGGTCCTGAGCCAGGCCCCGGAGCGGTGTTCCCTCACCGTGGCTCCAGTCGAGGTCGGTCGCCCGCAGCGTGACCCCCGCGAGGTCGGTTCCGAAGAACGCGATGTTCTTCGGCCGCATCCCGGCCAGCACCATGGCCACCCGTTCGGGCGGAACCTGACGGTCGAGTCCCAGACCCACCGTGATGTCGAGTCCATGGATGACGTCGTGCGCGAGCGCCCCGCGGACGCCGCCGCCGGGAGGTGTCCACGGATGTGCGACGTTGTCCCGCAGCGAGGCGAGCAGCCTCTCGGGCGGCAACCCGGCGGCGTCGCGGCGCGCGCACCGGTCGGCCATGCGATTGACGTCCCCACGCGCCTTCACCAGTTCCAGCAGCGTCCTTCCGAGTGAGGTACGGAAGGGCATCGTCGTGTGGGCGACGACCTCGCGGACCCTCCAGCCGTCACACAACGTGGGCGCATCCCACTGTTCGGGTCGCAGGGCGGCGAGCAGGTCCGCCTGTTCGCCGCGTTCCGTCACCAGTGCGTCCCGAAGGTGATCTTCGGTCATCAGAGCCTCCATACGTTCACGGTGTGATCCCGGTATGAGTACGAGCGCGGAGCCGGAAAGTCATCGGTCTCCCCAGCGTGATGTGTCGGTGACGGCACATATGGTCAGGGGATGGCGGAGACACTGACCGGTGCAGGTTCCCGGCTGGAGCCGTTCCGGGCCGAACTGACCGGTTACTGCTACCGGTTGCTCGGCTCCGGTTTCGAGGCCGAGGACGCGGTGCAGGAAACGCTGCTGCGTGCCTGGCGGGCGTTCGACCGCTACGACGAGCGACGGGCGTCGCTGCGTACCTGGCTCTACGGCATCGCCACCAACATCTGTCTCGACATGCTGCGCAGCACGCAACGCCGGGCCTTGGCCATGGATCTCAGCCGGGCCGCGGACGGCGGACCGAGCATCGGTGAGCCGGTCTCGGAGCGGATCTGGATCCAGCCGGTTCCAGACGCTCTCGTACTGCCGATGGACGGCGACCCGGAAGAGCTGGCCGTGCGGCGGGAGACGATCCGGCTGGCGTTCGTCGCCGCGCTGCAGCACCTGCCGCCCCGGCAGCGGGTGGTGCTGATCCTGCGCGACGTGTTGCGGTGGAAGGCCGGGGAGGTCGCGAACCTCCTGGAGACCAGCGTCGCGTCGGTGACCAGCGCGTTGCAGCGGGCCAGGTCGACGCTCAAGACGGTCGACGTCATGCCCGGTGAGCCGTTCCGGCCGTCCGACCCGGGCCAGCGCGAACTGCTCGCCCGCTATTGCAGCGCGTTCGAGCGTCACGACATCACCGCGCTCGTCGCCCTGCTGCACGAGGACGCGACAATGTCGATGCCTCCCTTCACCTGGTGGCTTCGCGGCCGCGACCGGATCGAGCAGGCGCTGCTGGACCCGAACGCGTCCTGCGCGGGCGCGCGCCTCGTCCCGGCCGCGGCGAACGGCTCGCCGGCGTTCTGGCAGACCAGACCCGGCCCCGACGGCGTTCACGTGCCCTTCGGGCTGGTCCTCCTGGACGTGTCCGAGGGACTGATCAGCGGCATCACCACATACCTGGACGCCGACCGGCTGATCCCGCTTTTCGGCGCTCCGGCCGAGTCCTCCCGCACACCGATGAGTTTCGTGACGCCACGGCGTATCACCATGGACGGCTAGTCACAGCAGACCGGAGAAGCGGACATGACGACTGTCCAGCCCATCATCATCACATCCGACCTGGATCGACTGCGAACCTTCTACGAGCGCCTGCTCGGCGCGGTGGAGGTGAGCCGCTTCCCCGACGACGGGCCCACCTTCTTCGTGAGCCTGAAGCTGGGCGACTCGGAACTCGGACTGGTCAACGAGGCGGCGACCGACCTGTCCGCCCCGCAGCGGATCCTGCTGCGCGTGCAGGTCGACGACGTCGACGGTCTGCTGGACCGGGTCGCGCCGGCCGGCGGACGGGCGCTCGGCCCGTCGACCGACATGCCCTGGGGAGAACGCGTGGCCCACATCCACGACCCGGACGGAAACATGGTCAACCTGACCCAGTACCTCCAAGAAAGCGCCGGATAACTCAGGCGAGGGCGCGCGCTGGATCCTTAGCCGACCCCACTCTGACCAGGGGCGGAACAACGGAGCAGCGGAGGGCGGCCCCGGAGCCGATGCCGCCGAGTCGGTGTTCTCTTTTTCAGGTCAGGGTGGTCGTGCGGAGCCATTGCCGGGCGTCTGTCTGACCGATCTCATTTCGCTGGGCATGCCGGCTTCGGCATTCGTCTCATGTCTGACTGAAGCGCGTCCGCACTCAGGTGCGCGCCCCGAAGATGACGATGCCGCTCATGTCACTCCGATCTGGCCGCGTATGGGAACCGCTGCGCGGCATCACCCCGAAAGTGCTCACCCAGACCCTGCGGGCGATGGAACGCGGCGGCCTGGTCATCCGCGCCGCGTACGACGAGAACCCACCCCGGGTCAAGTATGAGCTGACCGCTCCTGGGCGACGGCGGCGCGGGGCGGCAGCTCGCCGGAGCCTCGGATGATCAGCCGGGTGGGAACGACCACGGACTGGGCTTTGGAGCGGTCGCCGTCCAGCCGGGACAGCAGCAGTTCGCCCGCGGCCCGGCCGATGGCGGCGGGGTTCTGCGCGATCACGGTCAGGGCGGGTTCCAGTACCTCGGCGAGCGGCAGGTCGTCGAAACCGACCAGGGCCACGTCGCGGCGGCGCAGCCGGGCCAGGCCGAGGACGACTCCGGTCGCCGCGAAGTTGTTGGCCGCGAAGACGGCCGTGGCCGGGTTCCGGACCGCGAGCACGCGGGCCACGGCCGCCGCGGCGGCCTCGTGGCTGTGTCCGGTCTCCACCAGGGACCTGTCGTACGGAATGGCCGCCTCGGCCAGCGCGTCGCGGTATCCCTGGAACCTCTCCCGCCTGGTGTAGAGGGCGGGCACGTCGCCGATGAAGGCGATCCGGCGATGCCCATGCGCGATCAGGTGCGCGACCCCGGAGCGCGCGCCCTCGCGGTTGGAACTGACCACGGAGTCGGCGGTGAGCCCGTTCGCGGGGCGGTCCAGAAAGGCCAATGGCAGGCCCGCCGCCCGCTCCGCGCGCATCGAGCGGTGGTCGCCGCCGGCCGAGGGCACGATCAGCAGCGCGGTCACCCGCCGGGCCAGGAAGGTGGAGATGAGGGAACGTTCCCGCTCGGGGGTCTCCTCGGAGGATCCGACGATCAGGGTGAGGCCGCGGGGCCGTACGACGCTCTCGACCCCGCCCGCGACGGTGCCGAAGAAGGGGTTGCCCATGTCGGGGATGACCAGTCCGACGGTGGAGTCGCGTGCGCCGACCCGCATGTTACGGGCCATCAGGTTGGGCTGGAAGCCGAGTCTGGCCATGGCCTCCAGGACGCGTGCGCGGGTCTCCTCCGACACCGGCCCCTCGCCGTTGACGACCCGGGAGACGGTCTTGGCGGTCACGCCGACCTCCCGGGCCACGTCACTCATGGTTGCCCGGCGCGCTCTGGACATGGGTCACCGCTCTGCTTGTAGCAATCGTCGTGTCGAGGACAGCGTAGGAGCACTCCCACACAGGTGCATGATCACCATGAGAAGCCCGCGTCACCCTGCGGCGCGCCCCTCACGGAGGCGCACCGAGCCGGACACATGATCTTCTGAAGGGGCGGCGTCACCGGGCTCCACCCGCGGTACGCCCTCCCTGGAGGCGCTCCGGCTCGGGCGCGTCGTCACCGGGAAGGTCTGCGTCCCCCGAGGCGTCCCCCAAAGCGTCCTCCAAGGCGCCACCTGGGGCTCCGTCGGACTCCACCCGCAGGGCGCCCGTCATGATGGCGACGACCTCGGCCATGTCGTGGTCGCCCGGCCTGAGCTGCGCGACCCGGCGGCCGAGCCGCTGTACATGGATGCGGTCGGCGATCTCGAAGACGTGCGGCATGTTGTGGCTGATCAGGATCACCGGAAGGCCCCGGTCACGGACCCGGCGGATCATGTCGAGGACCTGCCCCGACTCCTTGACACCGAGCGCCGCGGTGGGTTCGTCCATCACCACGACGTGCCGGGCCCAGGCGACCGCCCTGGCCACGGCCACGCCCTGGCGCTGCCCGCCGGACAGCGACTCCACCGGCTGGGTCAGCGAGCGTAGGCCGATCTTGAGGTCGGCCATGTACCGGGCCGACTCCTCCCGCATGCGCCTGTGGTCGAGCATCCGGAAGACCGAGCCCAGCAGGCCGGGACGGCGGACCTCGCGGCCGAGGAACATGTTGCTGGCGATGTCGAGCGAGGCGGCGACGGCCAGGTCCTGGTAGACGGTCTCGATGCCGTGGCGGCGCGCGTCGAGTGGATCCCGGAACCGCACCGGTTTCCCGCCGAGCAGGATCTCGCCCTCGTCCGGCTGGATCGCGCCGGTGAGCGCCTTGATCAGGCTTGTCTTGCCCGCGCCGTTGTCGCCGATGACGGCGAGCACCTCGCCGGGCATCAGCTCGAAGTCGGCCCCGTCCAGCGCGGTCACCTGGCCGTACCGCTTGATCAGACCGCGGGCCTGCAGCACCGGGACGTCGGTCATCGGATCCTCCTGCGGGAGATCTGGTCCACGGTGACCGCCAGGATGACCAGCACACCGGTGATCAGGGTCTGGTAGATCGAGGGTACGCCCATCAGCTGCAGGCCGTTGCGGAAGACGCCGACGATCAGTGCACCGAGCAGGGTGCCGATGACCAGACCCCGGCCGCCGAACAGGCTGGTGCCGCCGAGCACCACGGCGGTGATGCTGTCCAGGTTGTCGGTCTGCCCGGCCTGCGGGTCACCGACACCGGTCCGGGAGACCAGCAGCAGCGCCGCGATGCCGTACACGAGACCGGCCACGGTGTAGACGCCGACGGTCAGGCGGCCGGTGCGGATCC
This sequence comes from Streptosporangium sp. NPDC006013, assembly GCF_040614275.1. Lineage (NCBI taxonomy): Bacteria > Bacillati > Actinomycetota > Actinomycetes > Streptosporangiales > Streptosporangiaceae > Streptosporangium > Streptosporangium sp. NPDC006013. Next base: position 24,460 of record NZ_JBEXUE010000014.1, on the reverse strand, counting down.
CGGTGAGCCGGGCGACCTCGGGGCTGTTGCCCAGCGCGTAGACGTGCCGCCCCCAGGCGGTCTGGCTCAGCAGGTACGCGAAGAGCAGGAACAGCAGGATGGTCAGCAGCGATCCGTACGTCACCCTGGTCTCGCCGACCGCGAAGGTGTCGCCCAGCGCGGTGAGCGGCGCGGGCAGGTTCACCACGGTCTGGTCGGCCGAGTAGATGTGGGTCAGCGCGAAGACCACGTTGAGCATGCCCAGCGTGACGATGAACGGCGGCAGCGGGATCGCGGTCACCAGCAGCCCGTTGACGGCGCCGAACGCCGCGCAGACGAGCAGGCCGATCGCGATCGCGACCAGCGGCGGCACGGCCCCGTCCACGGCGAGCTTGGCCATGACGATGCCGCCGAACGCCATGATCGCGCCGTTGGACAGATCGATGCCGGCGGTGAGGATGATCAGCGTCTGCCCGATGGCCAGCGTGCCGACGACCATCACCTGCTGGATGATCAGCGAGAAGTTGCCGCCGCTGAGAAACTGCTCGGTGTTGAGGGAGAAGAAGGCGCAGGCGAGCAGCAGCGCCGCCAAGGGGCCGGCCGAGGGGGTGGTCAGTACCCGGCGCAGCCGCGACGGGGTGGGCGCCGCCCCTGTGCTCGAAGCCGTCGTCGTGGTGGTCATGTCGACCTAGCCCCAGCAGTTCTGCAGGCCGAACGCGGTGTCCTTGGCGTCGACGCCGTCCGCGGGCTTGTCGGTGATCAGGGTGACCCCGGTGTCGGTGTACCCGGAGACCTTGGTACCGCTCTTGCCGAACGCGACGACGGCCTTGACACCCTGGTCGGCCATCTTCAGCGGGTACTGCTGCGAGGTCGCGGCGATCTCGCCGGACTGCACCGCCCTGGTGCCGGTGCAGCCGCCGTCCACCGAGACGACGAGCACCTCCTTCTCCCGGCCCTTCGCCTTGAGCGCGGTGTACGCGCCCAGCGCGGCGGGCTCGTTGATGGTGTAGACGACGTTGATGTCGGGGGCCTTCTGCAGGCAGTTCTCCATCGCGGTCTGGCCCTTGGCCTGGTCGCCACCGGTGTCCTGGGAACAGACGATGGACGGGTCGCCCTCGGCGATGCCGAAGCCCTTGAGGAAGCCGTCGTGGCGGAGCTGCCCCACCGCCACACCGGGGGCCAGGTCCAGCGTCGCGATCTTGGCGGGCTTGCCGGCCATCGCGGCCTTGGCGTACTGGCCGATGAGCTCTCCGGCCTTGAGGTTGTCGGTGGCGAACAGCGCGTCGGTGGCGTCCTGCGGCTCGGTCGGGCTGTCCAGCGCGATGACCATGACGCCCGCCGAGCGGGCCTTCTGGATGGCGGGCACGATCGCCTTCGAATCGCTCGGCGTGATCAGGATGCCCTTCACCCCGGCGGCGACCATGTTCTCGATCGCGGTGATCTGGCCCGCGTTGTCGCCGTCGAACTTGCCCGCGGCGGTCATCAGCTCGGCGCCCTCGGCCTTGGCGGCGGACTCGGCGCCCTCCTTCATCTTGACGAAGAAGGGGTTGGTCTCGGTCTTGGTGATGAGCCCCACCTTCACCGGCGCGGAACCTCCCGCGCCGCCGGTGGTCGCGGCGTCGTCTCCGCCGCATCCGGTCAGGCCGATCGTGGTGGCGATGGTGCAGGCGGCGAGCGCACCGAGGGTACGGATGCTACGAGACATGAGCACTCCCTGGTTCCATGGCGGGGGGTGATGTCAACGTTGATATATGTCAACGTTGACATCCGCTGGGATGCGATGATGAACTCCGCAGAACGAAACGTCAATGCCTTTGACCTGTAACGAGTTGGCAACGTCGCCACGTATCCCACACCTTCCGGCAGAAAGGCCAGGCCATGCCCGTTACCCAGGTCGCCGTGCTCGGCGAGTGCGTCGCGGACGCCTTTGTCGTCGAGACCTCGGATCCGGGCGAACTGGCCCTCCGCGTGCTGCCCGGTGGAGGACCGGCGAACACGGCGACGGCGCTCGCCCGGCTCGGCACGCCCGCCCGGTTCCTCGGCCGGATCTCCGACGACGCCTTCGGCGCCCTGTTCCGCCGTCACCTGGCGGCCTCGGGGGTCGATCTGACCGGCTCCGTGCCCGCCCCCGAACCCAGCACGCTCGCCGTCGCCACCGTCGACGGCGAGGGCAAGGCGGCCTACTTCTTCCACTCGGAGGGCACCGCCGACTGGCGGTGGAGCCCGGCCGAGCTGACCGTCGAGCGGCTCGGCGGGGCGGTCTGCCTGCACACCGGCTCCCTCGCGCTGGTCCGCGCCCCCGGCGCCGAGCACATCGAGGCGCTGCTGGCGACCGCCGCCCGTCACGCCACCGTGTCGATCGACCCCAACGTACGTACGGCGCTGGTGGACCCCGCCGTCTACCGTGCCCGGATGCCGCGCTGGTGCGCGCTGGCCGACCTGGTGAAGCTGAGCGACGACGACCTCGCGCACATTCACCCCGGCGAGAGCATCGACCGGGCGTGCGACACCTGGCACGCCGCGGGCGTACGCCTGGTCGTGGTGACCCGCGGCCCCGACGGCGCGGTCGTCTCGGTGGACGGCGAGCGGGCGGAGGTGCCCGCGCCCGCCACGCACGTGGTGGACACCGTCGGGGCCGGCGACTCCTTCACCGCCGGGCTGCTGCACCGCCTGCACGCCACCGGATCGCTCGGCGGGCGACTCGACGCCCTCGATCTCGCCCAGGCCGTGTCGGCCGCGACCTTCGCCGCCCGGGTCGCCGCGCTCACCTGCTCGGTCGCCGGCGCCAATCCCCCCTGGGCCGGGGATCTCACCGAGGAGAACCCACCGGCCCAGGGACCTGCGGCTCTGGCATCCGGTTGACGGCGAAAGGGCTGGATCGCCACATCCGCTAGGGCACCGGCGTCACCGGTGCCGGGCCGCGGTCCGGGGATCGCCGGGCGGCGCCCCGGTCCTTCAGGGAGCGATCTCGCCGGATCCGCGTGCGACGTACCGGGTCGGCAGCACGACGTGGCGCGCCGGCCCGTCGTAGCCGTCCAGCCGGGAGAGGAGCAGTTCCGAGGCACGGCGACCCAGCGCCTTCGGGTCCTGGGCGATCACCGACAGCGGCGGGCTCAGCAGGTTCGCCAGCTCGAAGTCGTCGAAGCCGACGTGCGCGACGGCATGATGCAGCCCGAGCTCCTGCAACGCGCACCGCGCACCGATGGTGAGCAGGTTCTGGCTGGTCACCAGGGCGGTGGGCAGCGGGTCGCCGGTGAGGATCTCACGGGCCGCCCGCTCTCCGGCCGCTTCACCGTGCAGGTCGCGGCGCACCCAGTCCTCCCTCAGCGGGCAGGCCAGCGCGGCCATCGTCGCGACGAACCCCGCCCAGCGCCGCTGGGCGGTCCACAACGAGGTCTGATCTCCGAGAAAGGCGATCTCGCGATGCCCGAGCGCGTGCAGCCGCCGGACCGCGTCGCCGACACCCTCGGCATTGTCCACCGTGACGGTGTCGACGCCGTCCAGCTCGGCGCCCCGGTCCACGCACACGATCGGCATGCCCTGCCGCCGCACCGCCTGCAGTTCGTCGTTGACCTGGCCGGTCGACACCACGATGAGCCCGTCCACCCGTCTGGCGTGGAAGGTCTCGACCAGGCTCCGTTCCCGCTCGGGATCCTCGTCACTGCTGCCCGCCAGCAGCAGCAGCCCGAGCTCGCTGGTGGCGTCCTCGACGGCCCGGTGCAGCAGGGAGGAGAACGGGTTGGCCACGTCTTCGAGGATCAGCCCGATGGTGCGCGTCCGGCGGTCCGACCGCCGCAGGCTGCTCGCGGTCGGATCATGCCGGTACCCGAGCCGTTTCGCGGCCTCCGTCACCTGAGCGGCCAGCACGGGGTCGACCGGAGTGCCGTTGATGACCCGGGAAACGGTGGCCAGCCCGACGCCGGCCAGCGCGGCGACGTCCTTCATCGTCGGCGACCGCCCCGTTGCACGCCCGCGTTGTGCGGCCACTTGTCGTCTCCCTCGCTGCCGGGCGGCCGTGCGCCACCCGGTCATCTTCCGCTGCCCCGCGGGCACTGTCCAGTGCACCGTGATTTTCCGGAGTACTCCCTCTGGACTTTTCCCGGGCGTCGATCAATACTTGCCAGCGAATCGAGGAAACGTTTCCTTAACCTGCGCGCAACAGTGCCGCGGCGGCCCCGCGCTCAGCGGTTTCCACCTGTCCGCTGTCCCCTTTCTCTCAGGCGGCAACGCCATGTTGCCGACCTGCCGGTTCTCCCCCAGCCTTCACCCCCGAAGGGAAGATCCATGCGTCGAGCGTCGCCTTCGCGGCTCGTCCTCACCCTCCTCGCCACGCTGGCCCTCCTGATCCCCGGCGTCTCCGGCATCTCCGCCGCCTCCGCCGGCGACCCGGCCGACTATCCCGAGTACCCGTACCCGACCACCAGCGAGGGTGCCTACGACGAGCCCTACCGGGGCCAGTTCCACTTCAGCCCACGCACCGGCTGGATGAACGACCCCAACGCCCCGCTGTACTACAAGGGCACCTACCACCTGTTCTTCCAGCACAACCCGCACGGGCTCGGCTGGGACACCATGCACTGGGGACACGCGACCAGCCCCGACCTCGTGCACTGGACCCAGCAGCCCATCGCGCTGGAACCGGGCGTGCACCCCGGTGACCTGTGGTCCGGAGCCGGCGTGGTGGACAAGGACAACACCTCCGGGCTGAAGACCGGCAAGAAGGACGACCCGATCGTGGTGTTCACCGGCACGAACGGGGTCACCGTCAACTACAGCACCGACGGGGCGAAGACCTTCAAGTCCTATGACAACGGGCGCAAGGTGGTGACCCCCCGCGGGGAGAGCCGTGACCCCAAGGTCTTCTGGCACGAGGCGACCCGCAGGTGGGTGATGGTGGTCTGGTCCAACGAGGGCGGCAACGGCGTCGACATCCACACCTCCCGCAACCTGCTCGACTGGACGTTCGCCAGCCGCTTCGCCGCCGACTGGCTGTTCGAGTGCCCGGACATGTACCCGCTACCGCTGGACGGCGGCCGCACGGTCAAGTGGGTACTCAACGACGCGAGCATGGAGTACGTGGTGGGTGACTTCGACGGCACCAGGTTCACCACCGACTGGACCGCACCGCAGCGGATGGACCAGGGCAGGAGCGATCCGGGCGGCACCGTCTACGCCCCGCTGACCTTCAACAACATGCCGAAGAACCGGATCGTCCAGGTCACCTGGCAGCCCGGCAACCGGGGCTCCTCGTGGACCGGCAATGCCGGCTTCCCCGCCGAGCTGGGTCTCCGTACCTTCCCCGAAGGCGTGCGCGTCGTCCGCAACCCGGTCCGTGAGATCTCCAAGATCCGCGCGAAGAGCCGCTCCTGGGCCCAGCGAACGATCACCGAGAGCCCCGCCTCCAACCCGCTCGCCGGGATCTCCGACGACACCTACGAGATCATCGCCGAGTTCGACGCGGCCGGTGCCACCGCGTCCGAGTTCGGCCTGCTGCTGCACACCCGCGCCGACGGGAGCCACGACCGCAAGGTCGCCTACAACCGGGCCGACCAGACGCTGTACGGCTCACCCCTCGCGCCCGAGAAGGGACGCGTCACGATGCGCGTCCTCGTCGACCGCGGCCAGCTTGAGGTCTTCGGCAACGACGGCAGGCTGTCCCACAGCGACAACGTCAACTTCACGGCCGGGCCCGACAGTCAGGGCATCTCGGTCTACGCCACCGGCGGCACGGTGAAGCTGGTCTCGCTGAAGTACCACGACCTCAAGCGCATCTGGCCGCCGTCCACTCCGGGCACCAACCCCGGCAGCAATCTCGCGGGGCCGTGGCGCCCGGTCGGCGGCACCTGGACCAGCCTGGCCGACGGTAAGACGGGCACCACCCCCGGTGGCAACGCCTTCTACCTGAGCGGCCAGACCGGCTCGGACTTCACCTACGAGGGAGATCTCCGTCCCGACGCGCCCGGCGCCGCCGCGGCGCTCACCTTCAGGGCCAGCGCCGACCTGGCCATGCACTACACCGTCAACGTCGACACCGCCGGCTTCGTACGACTGTGGCGGCCGGGCGCCGTCCTCCGCGACCACCGCACCACCATCACGCCCGGCACCTCGTATCACCTCAAGGTGGTCACTCTCGGGTCGCGAATCCAGGTGTACTTCGAGAACGGCGCGGAACCGGTGATCGACGTGACGGACACCGCCGCCGCCGAGGGCTACTTCGGCATCAACGTGTGGAACAGCACCGGCACGATCCGCAACGCCACCGTCAGCTGACGCCTCCGTACATCCCCGATCGTTCACCTGCTCCCGTGCACCCGGGAGCAGGTGAACCGGCTATGTGCGGTCCTGGTGCGGGAAGGTGGGGAGGGTCGGGGGTTCGAAGTCGGCGCCGGTCTGCGGGTCGCCGGTGGACTGGGTCAGCAGCAGGCGGGTGGTCTCCAGCAGGTGGTCGTGCATGGCCTGCGCGGCGCCCTGGTTGTCACGGGCCCGGATGTTGTCGAGGATGCGCTCGTGGACCCGCCAGATGTCGGCGAGAGTCCGCGTCTGGGTGGTGGACAGGCCCCGGGCGGACATCTGGGCGCGGGTCGTCGCGACGGACTGGGTCACCCGTGCGTTGCCCGCCGATTCCAGGATGAGCTGGTGGAACTTCACGTCCTCCTCCTGGAAGAGGCGCTCGTCCCCGGCCTCGCCCGCCTGGCGCATCTTCTCCAGGGCCGCGGCGACCAGCGCCATCTGGACCTCGTCCATCATGGTCGCCGCGCGGTACACCGAGGGGACCTCCAGCAGAAAGCGGAGCGAGTAGATCTCCTCGATGTCACGCGTGGTCATCTTGAGGATCCGGACACCGCGGCTGCGCTCGAATCTGACGACTCCGTGCGTGGCCAGCTGGAGCAGGGCCTCCCTGACCGGGGTTCTGGACACGCCGAGCTGGGCCGCTATCCCCACCACGGAGTGCAGCGTCCCGGGAGCCAGCTCGCCGGTGATGATGGCACGGCGAACCACCTCGAAGGTCCGGGCCGTCAGCGATGCCTGGTCCACCGAAATCTGTTCCATCCGACAAGACTCCCGGGGGGATCGGTCCGGCGCCCGACTGAATGATCAGGCGCCCCTGGTTGGGCAAAAAGGTACCACGCGCGCAGTAGTGCAGCATGCAACATGCAGCATTACCACTCTGCGGGATCAGAGGAACGACAGATCGGCGCCCTCACCCGCGGGGAGAACCGTCTGCGCGTACAGCCGCCGCCAGCCTCGCTCGGGCAGCTCGGGCGGGGTGAAGTCCGCCCGGCGGCGCTCAAGCTCGTCCTCGTCCACCAGCAGATCGAGCCGTCGCGCCTCGACGTCCAGCCTGATGAGATCGCCGTTGCGGACCAGCGCGATCGGCCCCCCGGCGGCGGCCTCCGGGTCGCAGTGCAGTACCACGGTGCCGTAGGAGGTGCCGCTCATCCGCGCGTCGGAGACCCGCACCATGTCCCGGATCCCGGCGCGGGCCAGCTTGGCCGGGATGGGCAGGGCACCGGCCTCGGGCATGCCCGCGGCGATCGGGCCCGCGTTGCGCAGCACCAGTACGTGGTCCGGGGTGACGTCCAGATCCGGATCGTCCAGGATCCGCTGCGCCTCCTGCGCCGAGTCGACGACCAGGGCGGGGCCGGTGTGGTTCATCAGGTGGGGGCTCGCGGCGGCGGTCTTGATGACCGCTCCGCCCGGGGCCAGCGTGCCCCGGAGCACGGCCAGGCTTCCCGCGGGTCCGAGCGGGTCCTCCAGGGGGCGGATCGTCGTCTGCCAGTCCTCCCGTACGGGGGTCTCGGCGAGCAGCGATTTCAGGCTGTCCCCGGAGACCCCGACGGTCTCCGGTTCGAGCAGCGGTTCGAGGACCTTCAGCAGCGCGGGAAGCCCTCCGGAACGGTGGAAGTCCTCCAGGTACCCCGAGCCCGCGGGCTTGCAGTCGACCAGGAACGGCACCTCGGCACCGATCACGTCGAAGTCCCTGAGTTCGAGCTCCACGCCGGCCCGCCGGGCCACGGCGAGCAGGTGGATCAGCGCGTTCGTCGAGCCGCTCATCGCCGAGAGCACCCGGATGGCGTTGCGGAACGCCGCGGGGGTCATGATCTCCTTGGGCACCGGGCCGCCCGACCGGGCGAGCTCGACGGCGCGGCGGCCGGTCTCGGCGCCGTGCCTGAGCCGGGCACCGGTGGCGGCCGGGGGCGTCGCGCCGCCCGGCAGCATCATGCCGAGGGTCTCGGTGACGCAGGCCATGGTGGAGGCGGTTCCCATCACCGCGCAGGTGCCCGCGGTCGTCACGAGCTCGTTGCGCACACTGGTGATCTCGTCCTGGTCGAGTTCCCCGCCCCGGTGCCTGCCCCAGAAACGCCGGCAGTCGGTGCAGGCTCCGAGCCGCTCACCCCGCCAGCTGCCGGTCATCATCGGGCCGACGACCTCGAGCAGTACCGGCTTGTCCGAGGAGGCCGCGGCCATGAGCTGGGCCGGCACGGTCTTGTCACACCCGCCGAGCAGCACCGCGGCGTCCATCGGGAGGGCGCGGATCATCTCCTCGGTGTCCATCGCGAGCAGGTTGCGGAACAGCATCGTCGTCGGGGAGGTCAGGATCTCCCCGAGCGAGATGGTGGGGAACTCCATGGGCAGGCCGCCGGCCTCCAGGACCCCGCGCCTGACCGCCGCCAGCAGCGCGGGCATGTCGCGGTGGCAGGTGTTGTAGTCGGAGTTGGTCACCGCGATGCCGATGATCGGCCGGTCCAGCGCCTCGTCGTCGTACCCGCTGGAGGCCAGGAAAGCACGCCGGAGATATTTGCTGAAACCGTCATCACCGTAGGACGTACGACTCCGGTCGATGACCGATTCAGTGGGTTTGGCGTGCATGGTGGTAATGCCTCCGGGGGTAAATCCGATCAGGGAAGAATGGGGCCGCGTCAGGGGCGGAGCGGCATGGCCAGCGGGCGCATCGGGGCGCCGGTCGCGCCGCGCAGTTTCATGGCGGCGGCCACGAAGGCGAACTCGTAGAGCCGCTCGGCCGAGATCTGCTCGCAGTCGACCACCTCCATGATGGGGATGCCCGCCTCCCCCAGCAGATAGGTGTGGACGACCTGCCAGTTCTCCTCGTCCGCGGCGGGCATCTGCTCCAGGGCGAGGGTGTCGCCGCCGATGACCGACGCGCCCAGGTGGGCGAGGAACCGCGCCCCTTCCAGGTTCAGGCCGGGGCTGTTGTCGATGTAGGCGTCGATCTTCGGCCACGCGCGCATCCGGCCGGTACGCACCAGCGCCACGTCACCCGGCCGGAACTCGACGTTCTGGCGTCGCATGGCCTCGCGCAGGTCGTCCGCGCCGATCCCGTGGTTGTCCGGGAGCACGTCGACGTCGTGCAGCGCGGCGATGTCGAACAGGACCCCGCGGGCGATGATGGGAGGGATCTTGTCGGCGCCGCACTTGGTCCAGTGCCGGGAGGTGATGTGCTCCTCGGCGGAGAACCCGTTCCAGATCCGGCCGTTGTACCCGAAGTGGTTGAGGGTGTCGATGTGCGTCCCGCAGTGGGTGTACATCGAGATCGCGTCACCCGAGTAGGAGACCAGCTCGTTCTGCGCGCGGCCCATTCCGGTGATGTCGTCCAGGACGGTGCCGGCGGGCGTGTGCGTCATCCACTGCTGGAAGCCCGGGTCGCCGGCCTTGGTCCACGAGGGCATCCCGACGAAGTAGTCGACCGACAGGTCGATGACGCTGCCGCCGTCCGCCCGCCGCAGCACCTCACGTGACGCCTCGGGGGTGAGCAGGTTCAGCATGCCGATCTCGTCGTCGGGACCGAATGGGCTACGGGTGACCTCGCGGAACTTCGCGCAGTACGCCGCGATCCTGTTCCTGGTCGCCTCACTGATGAGTGCCGGCCCGCACATGTGGTGTCCGCCTTCCTGTTACCGGTCCGGGTTCACCGGACGGGTGATCTCGCCGTACATCTCGGGGCGCCGCCCGGAGAACACCGGGAGCTCGAACTCGCCCGGCTTGATGATCAGCCTCTTCGTCCGGGATTCCCGGACGTCGATCGCCGCCCCGAACAGCCCTTCCTTCTCCCCCGCGTCCACCAGCACCGTCCCGGAGGGGGCGATGATCTGGCTCCTGCCGATGAAGCGGGTTCCGGACTCGGAGTCGGCGCGGTCCGCGACCGCGAGATGGACCAGGTTCTCCAGGGCGCGCACGCGGACCATGTGGTCGGCGAGGATGTCCGCTCCCTCCGGCCAGTTGGTGGGCATCGCGATGACGTCGGCGCCCTGCAGCCCGAGCTCACGGGCGGATTCGGGGAAGCGCAGGTCGAAGCAGATCATCACGCCGACCCGGCCGAAGGGGGTGTCGACCACCCGTGGCGCCGCGTCGGTGCCCGGGTCGACGAACCGGTCCGCGCCCAGGTAGGGCAGGTGCTGCTTGCGGTACCTGCCGATGATCCCGGTGGGTCCGAGCACCAGGGCCGTGTTGTGGACGCGTCCGTCCGCCTCCTCCAGCAGGCCCACCACCGCGTGGGTGGAGTACTCGCGGCAGGCGTCCACGATGCGGCCGATCCTCGGGTCCCCCGCGCTGATCGCGGCGGCGTGCGTCTCGGCCCGGGAGCCGAGCAGGTACCCGGTGAGCACGCATTCCGGGAAGACCACCAGTCGCTGCCCGGTCGCGGCACCCTCACGCAGGGTGTCGACGACCCGATCGACGTTCGCCGCCACATCGGTTCGGTCGACGCCGACCTGAGCCACGCCGATCCGGATGCCGGTTTCGGTATCTGCGCCGGGCAAAGTGCCACCCCTTGGGTCCGCCGTGAGTTGAATATGCCCCAGAGTGGCATGCAACATGTTGCACGTCAACGCAGTACTCATCATTGACATGCAGCGTGCTGCATGCCAGTCTGGCCGACCAAATCGGACATTGTGCTTGAGAGGGATTGAGTCGTGCCGGAAGTAGTGATCCTCAGTGGCGCCGGAGGCGGGATCGGCGCCGCGACGGCCCGCGAATGCGCGGCAGCCGGCGCGTCCGTCCTGCTCACGGATCAGCGGGTCGAGCTCGTCGAGCGGCTCGCGGCCGAACTCCGCGCCGACGGTGCCGACGCCGTGGCACACGGGCTGGACGTCACCGACGAGGAGGCGGTCGCCCATGCGGTACGGGTCGCCGTCGACCGGTGGGGCCGGATCGACGGGCTGGTGAACTGCGCCGCCACGATCGTGGCGAAACCGCTGGTCGACACCACTCTTGACGACTGGAACCGGGTCATGACCATCAACGCGACCGGGACCTTCCTGCTGTGCAAGCACGTGGTGACCGCGATGCTCGCCCAGCGGACCCCCGGGGCGATCGTCAACCTCTCCTCGATCTCCGGGACGGTCGGCCTGCCCAACCAGCCCGCGTACTGCGCCTCCAAGGGAGCGGTGCTGCAGCTTTCCCGTCAGATCGCCGTCGACTACGCCGCCTCGGGAATCCGGTGCAACGTGGTCAGCCCCGGCTCGGTGGCCACCGAGCAGCTGGCCACCTACCTGCGGTCCCAGCCCGATCCCGAATCCGCCCGGCAGAGCCTCATCGCCGGCCACCCGATCGCGCGCCTGGCGGATCCGCACGAGGTGGCCAAGGTGGTCGCCTTCCTGCTGAGCTCCGCCGCCGGCTTCATGACCGGCGCGGATGTGGCCGTCGACGGCGGCTACACCGCCATCTGAGCACGGATTTCCAGGAAGGGACTCGGAAAATGTCTCGGCACACGACCTTGCCGCCGGCGGAGCGCGCCGGTCCTGGTGGGCTGCTCGACCTGCGCCGCCTCAAAGGCGGCCGGTTCTCCTCGATCTGGCTGATCACGCTGCTGCTCTTCGCCGTCAGCCCGCTGATCTCACCCGGCAGCCTGTCCGGATCCGCCGTGCTGTCGATGCTGCCGTTCGCGGCGGTGATGGCGATCGCCGCGCTCGGGCAGACCCTCGTCGTCTCGCACGGCGGCATCGACCTGTCGGTACCCGGCGGGATGGCGCTGGCCGCGGTGCTGGCCACCAAGCTGCCCGCGGTGTCGGGCGTCCCGGTCTGGGCGGCCGTCGCGCTCGGGCTGGTCGCGGGCGCGCTGGGCGGACTGGTCATCGGCATCGCCGTGGTCCGGCTCTCCATCGCGGCGTTCGTGGCCTCGCTGGCGGTGAACTCGATCCTCATCGGTGTGGTCCTGCAGGTCTCCAAGGGCTTCCCCGCGTCGGCCGGTCCCGCGCTGAGCGCGTTCGCGGTCGGCTCGGTGGCCGGTATCCCCAACCTGCTGCTGGTCGCGGTCGTGGTGATCGGCCTCGCGCACTGGGGCATCCGGCACACGGTGCTCGGCCGGCGCTTCATCGCGGTCGGCGCCGGACGGCCCGCGGCCCGGCTGCTCGGCCTGCCCACCGGCTCCTACGAGGTGGGCGCCTACGTGGTGGCCGGAATCTGCTACTCGCTGGCCGGAATCCTGCTGGCCGGCTACCTGCGCACCCCGGACATCCTGCTCGGCGACACCTACCTGCTCCCCACCATCGCGGCCGTCGTCCTCGGCGGCAGCCTGCTGTCCGGCGGCATCACCAACCTGGCCGCCACCGCCGTCGCCGCGCTGTTCCTCACCCAGCTGAACCAGGTGGTCCTCGCCGCCGGCGCGTCCACCGCCACCCAGCTCCTGGTCCAGGCCGGCGTGCTCGCGCTCAGCGTGGTGGCCCGCGGAGTGCCCTGGAGCTCCGTCCGCGCGCGGCTGCGAAGCCGCTCCCTCGAACCCGCTTCCACGCTGTCCTCGCCCTAGAGGCCTCCCCCAACAGGAGATCACAATGCCCCTCACCAAAACCCGTCTGCGGGCCCGTCAGTCGGTCGCCGTCCTGGCCCTCGCCGCCCTCGGCGCGGCGGGCTGCGCCGGTGGCCCCGGTGAACCGGCCGCCGCGAACGGCGGTGTCGAGGCCGTCTACAACGACGCGGCCCGGACCGGAGACGTCTCCGCCCTCCGCCCCATGGCGGACTTCTGCGGCACCAAGCCGGTGAAGGTCGCCCTGGCCGACGGCACCGGCGACAACGCCTTCCGCAAGACGGCCCGCGCCGAGTTCGAGGACGAGGCGAGCAAGTGTCCCAACATCACCGTGCTGCCGTACGCCGACGGCCAGAACAACCCGCAGAAGGCGATCAGTGACGTCAAGGCCCTGGTCGCCCAGGGGGTGGAGGCCCTGGTGGTCTTCCCCGACGCCGGCGAGGCGCTGCTGCCCACCCTGCGTGAGGCGTACAAGGCGGGCGTCCAGGTGGTGCCGTGGACGGCCAACCCCGGTGGCAAGCCGGGCACGGACTACACGACGTTCGTCGGCCACAACACGGTCAACGACGGCGTGACCTGGACCCGCTGGATGTGCGAGACGCTCGGCACCAAGGGCGGCAACGTGGTCTTCCTCGGCGGTACGCCGGGCAACACCCAGAGCCTCACCGAGCTGGTCGGCATCGAGAAGGAGCTCAAGGAGAACCCCGGCTGCTCGGCCGTCAAGCTGCTGAACGACCCGGGCAAGCCGATCGACACCAACTGGAATCCCGCCCAGATGCAGAAGGTGGTGTCCGGGCTGCTCACCAAGTACCCGACCATCGACGGCGTGATCACCGACTCCGGTGACGCCTCCCTCGGTGGCATCCGCGCCTTCCTGCAGGCCGGCCGGCCGCTGCCGCTGTGGACCGCCAACGACCTCAACGGCTTCGCCTGCGCCTGGAAGGACAACTCGGGCAAGCAGCCGAACTTCCAGACCGTGACCGTGTCCTCGCGTACCTGGATCATCCGTCTCGCGCTGCGCAAGGCCGTCGCCGCGCACCAGGGGATCAAGAACGACGAGCCGGAGATCATCAACATCCCGATCTTCGAGAACACGCTCGACAAGTCGAAGCTCCCCAAGTGCGACCCCTCCCTTCCCGCCAGCGCGATCCTGTCCTCCGAGCTCACGCCGGAGCAGCTCAAGCAGGCCTACAGCTGATCACTTGTCGTCTTCCGCCGGGCACGCGCCCGGCGGAACGCACTGAGCCGGAGTAAGGAGTGATCCTTCGCATGGTCGAATCGACCGCTGGACTGGTTCTCCGTGGAGTGACCAAACGCTTCCCCGGCGTGGTCGCGCTCGACGGGGTCGATTTCCAGGCGCACCCGGGCGAGGTACACGCCCTGGTCGGCGGGAACGGCGCCGGAAAGTCCACGCTCATGGCGGTGGCCTCCGGTGCGCTGGCACCCGACGCGGGCACCGTCGAGATCTCGGGCTCGCCGATGCGGCAGTCGTCCCCGATCGCCGCCCGGGAGCAGGGCCTGGCCATCGCCTTCCAGCATCCGGCGCTTCTCCCCGATCTCACGGTCACCGAGAACCTCCTGCTGAGCGTGCCGAAACGGCTCCGCCCGTCCTTCGGCGACGCCCAGGACTGGGCCAGGGAAAAGCTGCTGCCCATGGGGATGGACATCGACCCGGCCGCCGCGGCCGGCCGGTTGACCCTCGCCGAGAAGCAGGCCGTCGAGATCTGCGGGGCCCTCGCCTGCGAGCCCGGCGTCCTGATCCTCGACGAGCCCACCGAGCCGTTCATGGTGGCCGAGATCGAGAGGCTGTTCGAGCAGATCAGGAAGCTCGCCGCCGACGGGATGGCGGTGGTCTACATCAGTCACCGGCTGCCCGACGTGATGGCCCTGTCCGACCGTCTCACCGTGCTGCGCGACGGGCAGATCCGCGGCACCTTCCTCGCCTCGGAGGTGACCGAGGAGGAGATCGTCACCCGCATCGCGGGGCGGGAGATCGACGCGCTGTTCCCGCCGCGCCCCTCCTCGGTCGGCGACGTCGTGATGGAGGTCCGTGACCTGCGCTCGGACCGGCTCCGCGGGATCACCACCACGCTGGCCCGCAACGAGGTCCTCGGCCTCGCCGGGGTGGAGGGCAACGGGCAGCGCGAGTTCATCCGCGCGCTGGGCGGAGCCGACCCGGTCACCGGTGGCGCCGTCACCGTCGACGGCCGGACCGTCGAACTCGGCAGCCCCCGCCGGACCCGGCGGGCCGGGGTGGTGCTCATGCCCCAGGAACGGCACGTCGAGGGCGTCGCCACCGTACTGTCGGTCAAGGAGAACCTGGGCGTCGCCGCCACCGGCAGGACCGCGGTCGCCGGAGTGGTACGAGGCTCGGCGGAGAACGCGATCGTGGCCGAGGAGATCAGGAAACTCGGCATCAAGGTGGCCTCACCCGACTCCGCCGTCGACCACCTGTCCGGCGGTAACCAGCAGAAGGTGGTACTCGGCCGGTCGCTGCTCTCCGCGCCCAAAGTGCTGCTCTGCGACGAGCCCACCCAGGGCATCGACGTCGGCGTCCGCTCCGACATCTACCACCGGCTCCGCTCCACCGCCGACTCCGGGACGCCGGTGGTGGTGCTCAGCTCCGACAACGTCGAGCTCGCCGGGCTCTGCGACCGGGTGCTGGTCTTCTCCCGGGGGGAGGTCGTCCGCGAGCTGACCGGGGACCAGATCTCCGAGCACGCCATCACCGAGGCGTCCCTCACCGCCGCGACCTCGGCGCGGAGCGCCGAGGCCGCCGAGCGGGCCCGGGGCACCGGCCTGTTCGGCGGGTTCCGCAGGCTGCTCTCCAGCGAGCAGGCGCCCAGCGCGTTCCTCGCCGTCGCGATCGTGCTGCTGGCCGCGGTGAGCGCGACCCGGAGCGACCGCTTCCTGTCCGAGTTCAACATCGCCAGCATGCTGGGGCTGCTGGCCCCCGTGCTCTTCCTCGCCGCGGGCCAGCTCATCGTCATGCTCACCGGAGGCATCGACCTGTCGGTCGGCCCGCTGAGCGGGACCCTCGTGGTCATCGCGTCGTTCTACGTCCTCGACGGGTACGGCGCCGGATGGTGGGCCCTGGGCTTCCTGCTGATGATCCTCGCGGCGACCGGCGTGGGACTGACCAACGGCATGCTGGTGAGATTCGCCCGGGTGACCCCGGTGGTCGCGACGCTGGTGACCTACACCGCGCTCCAGGGACTCTCCCTGGTCATGCGGGACTCGCCCGGAGGCTCGATCTCCACCTCCGTCACCGAGGCGCTCGGCGCGCGCATCGGCCCCATCCCGTACGCGGTGATCGTCGGCGCCGGTGTCCTCGTCGCGCTGGAGGTGATGTCCAGGCGCTCCATGACGGGGCTCCGGCTGCGCGGGGCCGGCTCGTCCGAGCAGGCGGCGCGGAAGCGGGGCATCCCGGTGGCCCGCGTCCACCTCGTGGTCTACCTGGCCAGCGCGCTGTTCACCGTGGTCGGCGCCCTGCTGCTGATGGCGCAGATCGGCGTGGGCGACCCGACCGCCGGCGTCAGCTACACGATGGCCAGCATCACCGCGGTCGTGCTCGGCGGGGCCTCGATCTTCGGCGGCCGGGGCAGCTTCGTCGGCGTCCTGTTCGGCGTCATCCTCCTGCAGGTCATCCAGAACGCCACGGTCTTCCTCGGCCTCTCCCAGTCGTGGCAGTACTGGATGCTCGGCCTGATGGCCCTGGCGGCGACGGCCGTCTACTCCCAGGCCCGCACGGCGCGGGCCTAGGCATCGTCGTCGGAGGTTCGGATGCCGCACTCCGGGAGCGGGCATCGTCCGTGGGCGTTCCTCAACGGATCACGGGGGGTGCTCCTCTCAGGGTTCGAGCACAGCGGATTCGAACACGGAGGAGAGGCCCGGCCAGCGTTCCGCCGCACAGAGCACGGGAGGCCGGTCGACGGGGGCGGGCAGCGTCACCACCCGCGAGCCGCCGAGGACCGTGCCGGTCCAGACGTCGACCCACTCCCCCTCAGGGAGGTACACCGATATTTCCGAAATATCCGGTGCGGTGACCGGGGCGACGAGCAGCGCGTCCCCGAGCTTGTACTGCAGCGGGAAGTCCCACACCCGCGGGTCGCGGGGGTGGTCGAAGAAGAGCCCGCGCATTAGCGGCGCTCCCCCACCGACCGCCTCGCGAGCCTGCTCGGCGAGGTACGGCACGAGCCTCTCGCGGATCCCGACCAGCCGCCTGAACACCGGCACGACCCGCTCGTCGCCGGTCTGGGCGGCGATGTTCCACGGCGTGCGGTCCCTGCTGGGCGTGCGGTGGTGGTTGAACTCCGAGTGATACTGCATGATCGGCATGAACGCCGCCGCCCCGGCCGCCCTGAGGTAGAGCTCCGCGCTCGGCACCTCGCCGGAGAAGCCGGCCAGGTCCCACCCCCAGTAGACGATCCCGCAGGCGGACGCGGTGATCCCGGCCCTGATCGAGGAGCGGAAGGCCTCCCAGGTGGAGTCCTCGTCCCCCGCCCAGAACGCGCCGTGGGACTGCGACCCGGCGAACCCGGCCCGGCTGAACGTCACCGGAGCCCTGCCGTGCCGGCGCAGCAGATCACCGAAGGCACGGGCGTAGTGCACGGGGAACAGGCCGTTGCCGTCCGCGCCGCGCCGCCCGTCGGCGTAGCGCAGGTCGTGCCCCCAGGCGTGCTCGCCGCCGTCGGTCTTGAAACCGTCGATCCCGACCTCCTCGACCAGGTAGGCGCGCTTGGCCGTCCACCAGTCGCGCACCTCCTGCGACGACAGGTCGGGCATCAGCGCGAGCGGGAACCACCAGCCGCGGTTGCGGTACGGCCTGCCGTCGGCCTCCCGCACGCCGTACCCGCGCTCGACCAGCTGCCTGGCGTCGACGGCGGCCTGGTGCCTCGGGTGCGGGCGCGTCTTCTGCAGCGGGATCTGCCAGAGCAGCACCTTGACGTCACGTTCGTGGAGCTCGTCCACCATGCCCTTGGGGTCCGGCCACGGCCCGTCGGCCGGGAAGGTGTAGTCGGCGAGCCGGTGCGGCTCCTCCGACGGCTCGTACTCGGCGCCCCTGAACGCGGTGAACGTGCTCTCGTCGCTCCATGCCTCGATCACCACGGCGCCGACGGGGATGCCGTGCTCGCGGTGCCGGTCCAGCTCGGCCAGCACGCGCTGCTGGGTGTTCCACTCGTTGCCGCTGGCCCAGAGCCGGAACACCCAGGAGGGCAGTTCGCTGGGCCGCCCGACATCGTCGAGGAAGGCGTGCAGCACGTCACCGGGGGTCACCCGGGGCGCGCCGTCGGGGGTCGGACCGGAAGCCGTCGCCAGGGACGCGCTGTCGTAGACGCGCAGGGCCGGCTCGGCGTCGGGCCCGACCTCGGCCTCGACCCGGAGCCGGCCGGGCGTGCTCGCGCCCACGTCGTACCAGGTGCGCCGGGATGTCTCGACGTGCAGCCCCCAGCTCTCCTCGCCGCCCACCACCAGGGCGAACGGCATCGGCAGGTACGTGCGGCCGTGCGCGCCCTGCGTCTTGTACTGCTCGAACACCACCGCGTCGAGCTCGCGTCCGCGCTGGTCCACGGCGTCGAAGCGCTCGCCGAAGCCCACCACGTGCTCGCCCTCGGCCAGGGCCAGCTCGAACCGGACCCGCCGCACGCCTTCGCCGTCGCCCAGCCATCGGACGCTGCCGGGTACGACCCGGTCGCTTCCGCGCACGTGGAGCACCCCGCCGGTCTCCGACCAGGTCGCCGCCGTCACCTCGAACCACTTGCCGCGCCGGCTTCCTCCGCCGTCCAGCGTCGCCACGAACCGGTAGGCGTAGTGATGCCCGCTGCGCAGCACGGGTGTCGTCACCACCCACGACCCGGACGCCGCTCGCGCGGCCCGGGCCTGCGCGGCGGCCAGATGCCCCCCGTCGACGGCCGTGCCCCCGCCGCCCGGGGCCGGGGCGGTGGAGGGGACGCCCGGTCGCGCGGTCGAGCCGTCCGCGCGGCTGAGCGGGAGCTCGACCCGGGTGGTGTGGTCCACCAGCCACTCGCAGACCACCGCCGTCACCTTCGCCGACGCGCGCACCCGCAGCTCCACCGTCTCACCGTCGAGCGGCAGAGCCGGCACCCGCTGGTCCTCGGTCGTGGCGTACGGATGCCCGGACCCGTACGGACGATGCCGGATCATGCCCGCACCCCCAGCTCGTCGGCGAGAATCAGGTACATCCCGTGCGACCACAGCAGGGGCGTGGCGACCGTGCCCCACCGGGCCACCCACTCGTCATGTCGTTCGGGAGCCAGCAGCATGTCCGACACCTGCTCGGGCAGGTCGCCCTCGGGGGTCGCCTGGGCCGCCATCCAGTCGAGGTACCGGGTGGCCTCGGCCGTCCGGCCCGCCCGCGCGTGGTTCCAGCCGAGGAACCCGGCGAGCAGCACCCACCGGCCGCCGCCGTAGAAGGTGTCGGCGAGGTACCGGAACACGCCGCCGTCCCTGGCCAGTTGCCGCTCCACCTCGGCCACCGTCGCGGCGCCCACCGGGTGGTCGGCCGGGTAGAGCCCGAACGGCTCGACGCAGGCCAGCAGGCTCGCGTCCACCGCGTCGGTGCCCAGCCACTTCGTCAGGCGGCCCTCGACGACGCCTTCGGCCGCGACCAGCGCGGCGATGCCCGCCACGGCCTCGGCGGCGGCCTCCGCCTCGGGGCCGCTGAGGACACCGAGGGCCAGGGCCGCCCGCAGGCCGGCGTGGACGGAACCGAGCGTCGCCACGTGCCGCTGCTCGACGTGCTCCTCCCACCAGTCGTAGCAGGGCAGCTGCCAGAACGCCGTCAGGTACCTGACCGCGGTCCTGACGCCCTTCTCGACGCCGGGAACCGCCCTGCCGTGCCGGAGGGAGTGCTCGCGCAGCGCCCACAGCCAGGCGCCGTAACCGTCGAGCTGGAAGTCCCACCATTCGTCATCGCCGTCGACGCCGTCCAGGGTGAACCTGGTGGGCAGCATCTCCGCCGGCGAGACGCGCTCGCCGCGGGCCGCGCGGGCGACGAGCGCGTCGACCTGGCCGGCGCGGTCGCCGAGCACTCCGGCACTCCAGGCGTGGAAGGCGTCCGCCCCGGCCACGTCGCCGTGCCGGCTCACCCCCTCGGCGATGAACGCGCCGTCACGCAGCCACGAGTAGCCGCGGTAGGCGGAGAAGGTGGGCGACGCCGGGTACGCGCCGGTGTGGGACTGGAACCTCTTGATCACGTCGAGGCTGTGCGACACGAGGGTCACGAGAACGTATCTCCTGGAAGTAGGGAAACTAACCGAGCAGGGCGTCGACCGCTGCGGCGGCGGCCTTGAGCGCGTCGGGCACCGGCTTGCGGCCGGCCGCGGCCTCGCTCAGTTCCTTGGTCACGGCGTCCTGCATCTCCTGCTGGCGCTTGATGACCGGCGGCAGCGCGATCGACTTGAGCGCGTCGAACACGGCCTGGCGGTTGGCCGGCTTCGGGTCCTTGAGGTAGCCCGACAGCACCGCCTGGTCGGAGACGGGCGGCAGCTCCCAGGACGACTCGATGCGGGTGGTGGCCGCGGTGCCCGAGGATGACAGGAAGCGGGCCCAGGCC
Source organism: Streptosporangium sp. NPDC006013 (assembly GCF_040614275.1). NCBI lineage: Bacteria > Bacillati > Actinomycetota > Actinomycetes > Streptosporangiales > Streptosporangiaceae > Streptosporangium > Streptosporangium sp. NPDC006013. The sequence continues at coordinate 4,145 of NZ_JBEXUE010000014.1, read as the reverse complement.
CAGGCCTCCTTGCCGTGCTTGGTGGTGGAGGACGCGGCGACGGCGTTGTGGAAGACCGCGCTGGCCCGGGTGGCGTCACCGGGCTCGACGACCACGTCCCACTCGAACGGCACGTCCTTCAGCCCGGCGAACTGCCAGATGCCGTTGTGCCACATCGCGAGCTTGCCGGACTTGAAGAGGTTGGTGTCGTAGTCGGCGGTGCCGCCGATCTCGGCCTCGGTCGGCATGGTCTTGCCCACCTTGGACACCAGCCACTGCGCCGCCTTGACGCCCTGCGGGCTGTTGAAGGCCGACTTCTTGCCGTCGGCCGTCAGGAACTCGCCGCCCGCCTGCTTGAGCGTCTTGTAGAACTCGAAGAACTGCACCGGCTGGAAGTCGCCGAACACGCCCTTCTTCTTGTCGGTCAGCTTCGCCGCCGCGGCCTGCTCCTCGGCCCAGGTCCAGTCTGCGGTCGGGACGTCCACCCCGGCCTTCTCGAACAGGTCCTTGTTGTAGAAGAGCACGACCGTGGAGAAGGAGGCGGGCAGCGCGTACTGCTTGCCGTCGCGCTTGAAGGCGTTCAGCGACTCCTGCGCGTACACCGACGGGTCGCCGTCGCCCGCGACCGAGCCGAGGTCGAGCAGCGAACCGGCGCTGGCGTAGGTGACGAAGTTCTCGTAGTTGAGCTCGAAGGTGTCGGGCGCGGTGCCGCCCGCGATGCTGGTCTGGAGCTTGGTGAAGTACTCGTCGTAGGGCGCGGTCTCCACGACCACGTCGATCTTCGGGTTCTCCCGCTCGAACGCGGCGACGATCTTGTCGAGGTCCTTCACGTGGTCCGGCGCCGCCGAGAAGGTGAAGTAGCGCAGCGTCGTCTTGCCGTCCTCGCCCGACGAGGTCCTCGTCGCCGAGCCCTGCGAGCATCCGGCGGCGAGCAACGCGGCCGTCAGCACGGCGGCCATCTGGAACTTCCTGGTGTGCATGGGGGGATTCCTTTACTTGAGCCCGGACTGAGCGACGCTGGCGATGACGTGCTTCTGCGCGAAGACGTACAGGATGAGAATGGGGACGACGCTGACCACCGAGCCGGCCATCACCACGTCCCACTCGGTGGTGAACTGGCCGTGCAGCGTGGCCAGCCCCAGCGGGAGCGTCATGAACTCGGGCGACTTGATGATGATCAGTGGCCAGAGGTAGCTGTTCCAACTGGCCATGAACCCGAAGATGGCGAAGGTCGCCAGGGCGGGCCTGATCAGCGGCAGCACGACATACACAAAAATCCGGAAATGCCCGGCGCCGTCCAGCACGGCCGCCTCGTCGAACTCCTTCGGCACCTGGTTGATCGCCTGCCGGAGCAGGAACACCCCGAACGCCGAGGCGATGGTCGGCGCGAGCAGTGCGAAGTAGGTGTCGACCAGGTTGAACGTGCGCATCTCGATGAACAGGGGCACGACCAGCACCGGCAGCGGCATCATCAGCGTCGCCAGGTAGACCGCGAACAGCGCGCCCCTGCCGGGGAACGGCAGCCTGGCGAACGCGTAGGCCGCCATCGCGCTGGTGACGAGTTGCAACGCGGTCGAGGCGGCCCCGATCCAGGCGCTGTTGGCCACGATCCGCCAGAACGGCAGGGTCTCCAGGAGCTTGCCGTACGCGTCCAGGCTCGCGTTGTCGGGGGTGAAGTCGGGCGGCACGGCCAGCACCGCGTCGCTCGGCGTGATCGAGGTGATCACGGCCCACGCGAACGGGAACAGCATCACCAGCGCGCCCAGCCACACCAGCAGGTAGCGGATCGCCTTACCCATAGGTCACCCACCGCTTCTGGCCCCGGATCTGGACGATGGTCACCAGCAGCACGACGGCGAACAGCAGCCACGACAGCGCCGAGGCCGCGCCCGCCCTGCCGTACCGGAAGGTGAGGTCGTAGATCTGCGACACGACGACCTGCGTCGCGCCGGCCGGCCCGCCGCCCGTCATGATCTTCACCTGGTCGAACACCTGGAAGCCGTTGATCAGCGAGATCACGATGACGAAGAACGTCGAGGGGGAGAGCAGCGGCAGCGTGATGTGCCGGAACCGGCGCAGCGCGGTGGCGCCGTCGACCATGGCGGCCTCCTGGTACTCCTTCGGGATCGCCTGCAGGCCCGCCAGCAGGATGATCATCACAAAGCCGAGGTCCTTCCAGGCCGAGGCGAGGATGACCGACGGCATCGCCCAGCCTGGATCGGTCCACCAGCCGGGCCCGCTGATCCCGAAAAGGCCCAGTGCCCAGTTCACGATCCCGCTGGCGGGGTTGAGCAGCCACTTCCACATCAGCGCGACGACGACCCAGCTGGTGATGACCGGCAGGAAGTACACGCCGCGCAGCAGGCTCCGCCCGGCCATCGCCCGGTTCAGCAGCACGGCCAGCCCGAGCCCGCCCAGGTAGACCAGCGGCAGGTAGCCGGCGATGAAGTACAGGGTGTGCAGGAAGGCCGCCCTGGTCTGGGGGTCCCCGATCAGCTCGGCGTAGTTGCCGAGGCCCACCCAGCGCATCTCGGTGATGAGGTCCCATTCGTGGAGGCTCGTCCAGAACGACCAGATCATCGGGATCAGCGTGTAGAGGATCAGCGGGACGAGGCTGGGCAGCAGGAACACCGCCACGGTGGCCGCGTACCGCAGCCGCCGTCTCGGCGCCCGCCGCACGTGCGCGGGCCCGGCCTCCGGCCGGGCCGCGATGAGGGTCATGCGATCGCTCCCTTACTCGTACGGCGGGCGCTCACCAGGCCGCCCTCGATGAGGCGGGCCCTGACCAGGCGGCCCTGTTCCCCGGCGGCTCCGGCGGCGTCGAACGGCGTGGCCAGCACCAGTGCGGCGGCGCCCTGGGCCCAGCTGGTGTCGTCCCAGCTCTCCACCTCGATCGAGATGTCGCGCCGCCCGGGATACAGCTGCGCCCGCACGGCCCGGTCGAACCCGGCCTGCCAGAGCGGCCAGTCGGCCGTCCCCTCGCCGAGCAGCACGACGACCTCGGGGTCCACCACGTTGATCAGCCCGGCGGTGGCCCGGCCGAGGATCGCCCCGGCCTCGGCGAACACGGCCAGTGCCGCCCGGTCCCCGCCCGCCGCGGCCCGCCCCAGAGCGGCCACGGCGCCGAGGGGGTCCGTCTCGTCCTGCCGGCCGCCGTCGCGCTTGGCACGGGCCGCCGCGAGGAGCCCCGCGGAGCCGACGAAGGCTTCGAGGCACCCCCGGGCGCCGCATCCGCACACCGGCCCCGAAGGATCGACGGGGAGGTGGCCGAACTCGCCTGCCCCGCCCCTGGCACCCCGGTACACCCGGCCGTCGGCCACGATCGCCGCGCCGACGCCCCGGCCGATCGTCAGCACCAGGAAGTCGCGGTGCGTCCGGCCCCTGCCGTACAGCCGCTCGGCCGCGGCCAGCGCGTTCACGTCGTTCTCGACCAGCACCGGCAGGTTGAGGCGGCGGCGCAGCCGCTCGCCGACCGGCATGGCCTGCCAGCCCAGGGTGGGCGCGTTGACCGTGCCCACCGCCTGGTCGTCCACGCTCCCCGGGACGCCCACCCCGATGCCCAGCAGGGGCGGTGCCTGCCCGGCCGCCGGAGCCGCCGACATCACCGACTCGACCGCGTCGGCCAGGTCGCCGAGCGCGTCGAGCGAGGCGGGGTCGAACGGACGCTCCCAGGAGCCGAGCACCTCACCGTCGAGCCTGACGTCCACCAGCACCAGGTGGTCGGCCGTCACCTTCACGCCGAGCGCCCGGCCCGCGCTGCCCACCAGGCCGAGCCGCTGGGCGGGCCGGCCGCCGCGCGACGGCTTGAGGTCGAGTTCCTCCAGCATGCCGTGGCCCATGAGCTCGCGCGTCAGCTGCGTGACGCTCGCCGGGCTGAGGTCGAGCTCCCGAGCTATCTCGGTCCGGCTAAGCGGGCCGACCGTGCCGAGGAGGGCGAGGATCGCCGTCCTGGTGAGGTCGCCGCGGTCAGTGCCTGCCATGAGGGACTTTCTATAGAGGTAAAGTTAGTGGTGAAAATATGACCGCCCGAAACGTCGCTGTCAAGCCCCCGAAACACGCGAAAGGCCCCGGCCCGCACTCGCGGGCCGGGGCGCGTACATGGTGCCGGTCCACTCCAGCTTCACCATCAGCATGTACAGCGGGATGATGCCGAGCTGGGTCGGCAC
>NZ_JBEXUE010000013.1:0-52379 GCF_040614275.1 Streptosporangium sp. NPDC006013 | reverse complement strand
TGGCGAGCTCGGCGTCCAGATCGTCCCTGGTGAGCGGGTTCAGCATGGTGGGGCCGGAGAGCAGGAACGACTGGGCCGTCAGCAGCACGCCCCGGCCCAACACCTGCTCGCGGGTCAGGGAGAACAGGTCGGCGAAGTCGGTGATCAGCCCGGCATCCAGCATCTGCTCGATACGGCTCGTGGCCAGCCCTTCGATGTCGAGCTGGTCGTGGCCGGCAGCGTAGGTGATGGAGGCGATGGCCCGGCAGGCACGACCGCGTACGCACCGCCACCGCTCCTGGGAGGCGTCGATCGCGTCACCGCAGGACGGGCAGACCTGCGGGGTCGCGATCGGCCGCTCGTCGCCGGTGCGCAGGTACACGACCGGGGCCTCGACGCGGGGGATCACGTCGCCGGCCGCATCCCCGACGACGGCGGCTGGCGCATCGGCCGAGCCGCCTGCCCCGACCGCCGCCGCATCGCTTTAGACCGTGCTCCCCCCAAAGGCCATGCAGGTCGACCAAGACCCAGCAGCCGGTGGCGGTGACCGACAGGGGGTGCGGTCCGCTGCGGTGGGAATCGACGCTGCGGTTGATGTCCAAAACCAAGATGGCCATGCCGTGGCGGCGAGCATCGGCCAGCAGCAGCCGCCTGGGGTGAGAACATTCTCCGAACAAGGAAACAGCGGGAAGAACGCAGCGGGTAAGGATCAGCGATCACCGGGTGTCGCCTTCACCGCAGCACCGGTGATGCGCCCGGTACCCAGCGCGGCAAAGCCACAACAGATCGATGAGCGCATCACCGGTTCCGCTGAGCACCGGGTCTGCGGGGCGGCCGATTGACACTATGGGATACCCATGACGACCACGGTCCTGCACCCCCGCATGAGCACACCGCCCTCTGGGAGCCTTGAATGTCCGGCACGCCTTCTCGCCGTCGCAAAGATGTCCTCGCACTTGCCGCTGGCGACTACCTGAAGGTCATCGCCGATCAATACTCCGCCTCCCACGTCGAGCCGCAGGCCTTCCACGCTCGGGTGGAGCGCTGTGAGGTCCTTCCCCGCCAGTCAATCGTGCATTCCAGGGCATCTCAGCAGCACGGGCCGGTGGCCGTCTTCTGTTCAGGTATGCCCGGACCGCTGCTGGTGCGCCTGGGAGATCATCAGGTCTTCACCGGGGTGGATCCGGCCCGCGAACGCCACGAACTCACCCACCCCTGGTGGCCGCGGCAGGCCGCGCCGTTCTTCGCCCACGCCCTCACCAGGAGAGCGGACCTGTCGCCGCCCGCAGCCCGCGAGGTGGAGCCGTCCAGCGGTGCCCGGTCGCGTGCGCGGCGGCCGGCGACCACCTTGACGCTGCCCGGCCCCGCGCTGCAGCCAGGCGACTACCTCGAAGTCATCGCCGACCGATACCCGGCCGGCGACCGCAGCCCGGATGAGGGATTCGCCCGCCTGGAATGGCTCGCGGTCTTAGACCAGCAGCACGTGCACCACCTCATCGCCGACCCTGCCTGGCGAAACGGGCCGCTGCTGCTGGTCAGGACCCGCGGCAGCGGCGGCATCCTGCTCCTGCGCGCCGATGAGCCGGTGCGGGTGCTGGCGTACGTCAATCCCGAGCGCGACGCCTTCGAAGGCAGCCTGGACGCCGGTGGTGACGGGCCGCCGTTCGATCCGCGCGTGCCGCCTGCGCGCCCCTTCACCGCCGCTGAGGTCCAGGCCGCGCGGGCGTTGCGCCAGGCGGCGCGCGAGCACACCGTCGTTCCTGCGGACGAGCACGACCTCTACCCCCAGCACTACGCCGACCCCGTCGAACGGCGTCGGCTGCTGCAGGGGGTCAACGGTGTGCGGCTGGTGCCGCTGTCATCCCTGCCCTGGCCGCACAACTCCTTTAAATGCGCCCACGCCGAGCGGGGGGAGCGTATCGAGCGCGACTACCCCGACGAGCAGGACGCCGACGGTGCTCTGCATGCCGTGCACGCCGAGTTGTTCACCCGGCTTGGCCCGAACGATTTCGCCACTTGCCCCTACCATCGGGCCAACTGGCAGCTCATCGGCGCCCTCGCGCAGCGCGCCGTTACCCATCAAGGCGATGACTGGCGCCCGTTTCTCACCGCGGCCGAGCGTGACCAGCTCACCGCGCGCGATGCCCTCTGGCTCGACAGCCTATTTCTCGACTGTATCGCCTGGGACGACGGCGACTCTGCCATCACCAACGGCCAGCACCGCACCTGCGCTCTGCGCGCCGCGGGCGTGCCGCTCTGCCCGGTCGAAGGCCGCTACGTCCCCGGCGATCCCTATCCTGAGCCGCGTCCGGCGTGCGAGCACGCCCGCCAGACGATCACCCGCTTCTGGATCGCAGCCACCTTTACCCAGGTACCCAGCCGCCTCCTGGCCGCCGTGGTCAGCCGCGCTCTGACCCGGTGGGCTCGTCTTCGCCCCCTCATCGTCCGCCCTCGTCGACCGTGACGGCCTTTGTGCCTGGGCTGCTGAGGGATGACCGGATTCGGCCATCGTGGTGACCGCTCTGTTGCGCCCGGCGAGCAGGTGAGAGTGTGAAGAACATCCCGTCGATCTTGATGCGGGCCGGCGAGGTTTCTCATCCGTCGGTCGCGGCGAAGGGAGGACAGCACACTGAGCGAGAACGACTCACCGTGGCCCGGCTCGGGCAAACTGATCCTGGGCATGATCCATCTCCAGCCGCTGCCGGGCACCCCCTTCCACCGTGATGGCAGTTTCGAGCAGATCCTGGCCACCGCCGTGGGCTCGGCGCGAGCCCTGCACGCGGGCGGTGCCGACGGTTCTCTGATCCAGACGGTCGACCGGGTCTACCCCATGGGCGAGGAATGCGATCCGGCGCGGATCGCCGCCATCAGCCTCATCACCGCCGCCATCACCCAGGCCACCGGGCCGTCTTTCCAGGTGGGCGTGCAGTTGATGCGTAACGCGGTGCAGGCCTCGCTGGCCGTTGCCAAGGTCAGCGGCGGCAGTTTCGTGCGGGCGGGCGCGATCGTGGGGGCGACCCTGACCACGCACGGCATGGTCGAAGCCGACCCGCTGGCGGTGATGGCCTACCGCAAGAAGATCGACGCCTGGAACGTGAAGATCATCGCCGAGGTGGAGTCGATGCACTACACCTGGTTCGGCGGCGGCAAAACCGTCGCCCAAGCGGCTCGCCAGGTCGGCGCTGACGCGGTGTCGCTGTGCCACCCCGACGAGGACACCGCGCTGGAGATGATCGCGGCGGTGCGCGTCGCCGCCCCCGGCCTGCCGGTCATCTTGGCCGGCCACACCCACCACGGCAACGCCGCCCGGCTGCTGGCGGCCGCGCCGGGTGGCCGTCACGCAGCGGACAAGCGCCGGTTTCCGCTCCGAGGTTCCTCAACCCCCAAGTCGGACTGCTCCGGTCTGGCCTCTTGAGCGGCGGCCTCGACGGAGCCCTCCGACTTGAGGTTCAGCTTCGACTTGATGTCGTTGAACCTGTTCTTGACGTGCGGCGTGGCCTTCGTGGCAACGATGCCCACCACGATGCCCACCAAGACGCACACGGCTGCGCCCGCCTTGATCGCTTTGTCAGCCGGGAAGAGCACGGCTTGTGCGACGAGCGTGTTGTCATCATCCCGCACGAGAGGGTTGCTCCCCCCAGGAGTGCTCGACCGCGAGAGATGCGTTCCGGACGGACGTACAACCCACATCAATTCCCAGACCGTCCCGAGCAGGTCATCAGAAGCCATGGGGCAACTGTAGAGACCATCACCGACGCCGCGAACGGTACGGGGCCGTGGGGCTGAGTGGTGTTCGTCTAACGTTCGTTAGACGAACGCGCCGGACACGGCTACGGAAGGTCGTCTGCGTCTGGGATCCACCGCGCCCGGATCTGTCGGGCGGCGTCCAGCGCGGCCCGTCCTGCCACCTGGCCGGACTCGTCATCGGTGGTGACCAGCGCGACGTAGATCGCAGCTTCGACGGTCCTCCACTCCTCCTGGAGTTGCCGCCGGGTTATCCCGTGGTACCGCTCCAGCTCTTGGTGGATCCGGCGGGTCTGGCGCAGCAGATCCTCATAGGTCGCTGCGGACGAGTCCGGTGTCTCCTTCATGGCTCCCACGTTGCCACCCTCTGTTCCGCCACGCTGGTCAGATCTCGTCATCGTCCTCGGCGGCATTCGGGTCGCGCAGGTCGCGGATGGCGCCGGGCGCGAGGTCGGGCATGGCGAAGGTGTAGGTGCCGTGGACGCTGAGATGGGAGTGGACGACTGTCCCTTTCTCCCGTACTTGGTCTGCCCCCCGGATAGACCTGTCAGTGTCGGGCCTTGATGCTGGCAGGAGTCGTTGATCAAGTGGTCTGTACTCAAGAGCACTGGTCGTTGGGGGCGTAGCGGTTCCAGGTTCCGCCAGCGTCAGCGGCGACTCGTGTGGTGGTGACGTGGTGATAGCCGAGGGACTTGGCGATGACGGGTGCCGGGGCCTGGAGAACGAGTTGGCGGAGAGCCGCTGGTCGGGCGGTGCTGGTGAGGAATCCTGCGAGGCGTAGGTGCTCGCGGATGGTGCCGGGGCTGGCGGGTTGACCTGCGCGGCGGCTGGGGAACAGCCGGCGGGCGCCGGGGTTCGTCGTGGTGTTGAGGTGCGGCCGTTCATCAGCCAGGCGGAGCAGGAGGCTGGCGAAGGGCTCGGGGATCGGAGTCGGCGGGTTGTCGAGCCGTAGGTGTAGTTCGCTGTCCTGGTTGGTGAGGTCGTCAAGGGTTAGGCGAACGATCCGGGTGATCGGCCGTCCCCTGGAACTGAAGCGGCTCAGTGAACCTGACGCGTCGGCTCAGGCGATCTGATACGGCTCGGTCAACGTGATGCGAGAAGCGTCCATGGCGATGAAGGGAAGCCGTATGCCGATCTCTCCTTACCTGCGGTGGCTGCGGAATCACGTCGGCCGCGATCTGGTGCTGATGCCCGGGGTGACTGGAATCGTCACCGATCAGGAGGGCCGCATTCTGCTGGTCGAAGACATCAGCACGGGCTGGTGGGCCTTGCCCGGAGGGGCGATCGATCCTGATGAGCGGCCGGCCGACGCCATCGTCCGGGAAATGCGGGAGGAACTCGGTGTCGAGGTCGAACCGACAGCCGTCCTGGGCGTGTTCGGAGGGCCGGAGCTGACGGTCGAGTACGGCAACGGTGACCGCGTCCAGTACGTGACCACGGTTTTCGCCTGCCAGGTCATCAGCGGTGAGCTGACGGCCGATGGGGAGGAGTTGGCCCAATTTCGCTTCACCACTCCCGATGAGCAGGCCGAGATGCTCGTGGCACCCTGGGTCCAGCATGCCCTGACCATGATCGATACCAGCGCACCCGGGGCGTGGTTCGATCCACCCGCCTCTTCCGCAGGCGTCATCTTCCCTGAGCCGGGACTGTCGTATCCGGCTCAGGAAAGATGACGCCTCCCAGGTGGGAGCCATGATCAGATACCACTTTCACTGATTCGGGACAGTAGGCCAGCTACACAGAGTGACTTGTCACCTGGCCGCAGCGTCGGGAGCACTGGGTCTTGTTTCCCCAGATAACGGCCGAACTGAAGGTTCTTCAGGGGGAACCCAGGGGTCTCCAGCTTCGATTGGTGTCTCGACCCCCTGGGTTCGCTGGAACCCGTGGTCGGCTACGGGCGGGCGATGATGGCGTACCGCTCGTCGTGGATTGGGCGGCCCCACAGGTCGGGGTCGGTGAGCGACTCGGTGTGCAGGTCGGCGACGAGTGGCCGCAAGGCCTGGAGGAGACGCTCGGCGGTCACCCCGCCGAGCCAGGGCAGTGCTTCGGAGTCGGCGGCATAGGACTGATCGTCTGCGGGGCTGTCCCAGTTCCCTTCGATGAGCACCAGCCCCCCCGGGCGCAGCAGGCTCACCCAGCGGCGCAGGGCTCCCTGGGGTGCGGGAAGAGTCCGCAGCAGGTGCCGGACGAGGATCACGTCGAAGGAGCGCCCCGCCCGTGCCGGGGGATCACTCGCGTCGCCCATCAGCACCGCGGCGTCGAAGCCGGCCGCGGTGAACTTGCGGCGGGCTTGCTCGACCATGCGCGGCGACAGGTCCACCCCGACCGGCCGGTGTCCCCGCTGGGCGACGGGTACGCCAGGCAGCGTGCCGAACGCCCACGCCCGGCCCCCGGTCTCCTCGCCAACGACAAAGTCGGCGACATGGCAACATTGGTCACCGGCGTGGCCGGCCACGGTGTCACCGAGGCCGGCTCGTCTCATGGCAACAGCGCCGCCGTCAGGCCGCCGACTGCTGTCACACCCCGTCCCTGTCCTCAAGCTTGGTCGTCACCTTGTTCGCGGGCGACGCCTTGATGGAGACCCTGCCGCCCCAGCCGGTGAAGCGGGTCTCGACGCTGATCGTATTGCCTTCCCACCCGGTGCTGTCGTAGATGCCGGTGGCCGGGAAGGACGTGGTCAGGCGCTGCGGCAGGCGGTTTCTGTCCACGGTGAGTTTGAACGTCACCACGGTCTTGTCGCTCGAGGAGCGGCAGGGTGGCGCGGAACCAGGGCGAGACCTTGGCGAGCCTGCCGAAGGTGGTGGTACCGCTGTAGGGGGTCCCCGTAGTACTCGCCGAAAATCGGGCGGATATGGCTGGGTAGGCTTCTGAGCTGGGAATCTGTGGGTCTGGCGGGAGGTCGTTCTTGGCGACGCAGGTGTTCGCGGACGAGGAGCTGGAGCGCTTGCGGGGGTTCCCGGAGATTGGCAGGGACGAGCTAGCGAGGTTCTTCACCCTGACTCCGGCGGATGTCGCGTTCGTCGATCCCGGTCGGGGCCGTGGTCCGGCGGACCGGCTCGGCTTGGCCGTGGCGTTATGCACGTTGCCGTGGCTGGGGTTCGTGCCGGACAAGGTGCTTTCGGCCCCGCCGGTGGCGGTGGCCAGGCTGGCCGAGCAGCTCGGCGTCGACCAGGCGGGGCTGCGCTCGTACGGGCGGCGGGCGAAGACACGGACCGAGCATTTGCGGCTGGTGGCGAAGTATCTGGGGTGGCGGCTGCCGACCACGCTGGAGCTCAAGGAACTAGACGAGTTCCTGCTCGCCAGGGCGATGGAACACGACTCGCCGACCCTGCTGTTCCGGCTCGGGTGCGAGTACCTGATCTCGGCACGCGTGATCCGTCCGGGACTGGTGACCGTGGTCGAGCGGGTCGCCCACGCCCGCGCCGAGGCGCATCGGGAGACGTTCGACCGGCTGGCGCACGAGTTCACCGAGGCACGGTGCGCCGCGCTGGACGGGCTGCTGATCACCGATCCGGAGATCCGCATGACCCGTCTGCGGTGCGGTGGAGGCGTCCCCGGCCGCGGTGAAGGCCGAGGTCGCCAAGCTGGAGTTCCTGCGCTCGTTGGGCGCGGACGGTCTGGACCTGTCGGCGCTGCCTGCCGAGCGGCGCAGGTTCCTGGCCACGGTCGGTCGGCGGTTGACCGCGCAGGCGCTGGAACGCCGCGATCCGCAGCGCCGGTACCCGATCCTGCTGACGATGCTGGCGCAGTCGGCGACCGACGTGCTCGACGAGGTTGTGCAGCTGTTCGACCAGGCGATCTCCGCGCGGGAGAGCAAGGCCGAACGCAAGATGCGCGACGCGCTGGCCGAACGGGGCAAAGCCGGAGAAGACCGGCAGGCGCTGCTGGATGATCTGCTGGTCATCATCACCGACCCGCAGATCAGCGACGAGCAGATCGGCGGCCTGATCCGAGGTGAACGGATCGGCTGGCCTCGCCTGCGGTCGGCGGTGACGCAGGCCGCTCCACGGTTGCCGCGCGATCACGGGCACCTCGCCGCGCTGGACGGGTCGTATGGGTATCTGCGGCAGTTCACCCCGCAGGCACTTGCGGCGGTGCGGTTTGCCGGTGGCACCGCCTCGGCCGGGTCGCTGGAGGCGTTGGAGATCCTGCGCGAGCTCAACGCCACCGGCGCTCGCCGGGTCCCAGCCGATGCGCCGGACGGGTTCGTGCCCGCGCGGTGGCGCGGCTACCTCGAGACCGCGGCGAAGTCTGGCAACACCAGCGCCTACCGGCACTACTGGGAGCTGTGCACCCTGCTGGCGCTGCGCGATGGGCTGCGCAGCGGGGACGTGTTCGTGCCGGGCTCGCGTCGTTACTCCGACCCGGCCGCCTACCTGCTCACACCGGACAAGTGGGTCGACCAGCGCGCGGAGTTCTGCCAGCTGGTCGGCAAACCCGCCGACCCCGACCGCGCGCTGGCTGCGGCCGCCGACGAGCTGGGTGAGGCGCTCGGCGAGCTGGAGGGAGTCCTCGCTGCTGGGGATGGCCTGGTGCGTCTGGACGACGGCGGTGATCTGGTGATCTCGCCGCTGACCGCCGAGGACGTCCCGGCCGAGGCGACTGCGTTGGAGGCGGAGCTGACCGAGATGCTGCCGTTTGCGCCAATCGTGTCGCTGCTGATCGAGCTGGACAAACGCACCGGCTACCTGGATTGCTTTAACCACGCCGGCGGCAAGCAGGCCCGCAGCCCCGAGCTGAAGCGGAACTTGATCGCGGTGCTGCTGGCCCACTCCACCAATCTCGGGCTGACGCGGATGGCCGACGCGTGCGGGATCTCCTACGACGTGCTCGCGTGGACGTCGGAGTGGTACGTACGGGAGGAAACGCTGCGCGCGGCGAACCTGGCCATCATCGACTACCACCAGCGCCTGCCACTCACCCCGATCTTCGGCACCGGCACCCTGTCCTCATCGGATGGACAGCGGTTCCCCACGCGCGGAAAGTCAGTTACCGCAAGGGCTTTGAGCCGGTACTTCGCGTCCGAGGGGCTCTCGACGTACACACACGTGACCGACCAGCACACCACCTACGGCACGAAAGTCATCGTCGCGACCAAGCGCGAGGCCCACTACGTCCTCGACGAGATTCTCGGGAACGCGACCGACATTCCCGTCACCGAGCACGCGACGGACACCCACGGGGTCACGCTGGTCAACTTCGGCTTGTTCGACCTGCTCGGCTTGCAGCTCTCCCCGCGGATCCGGGATCTGGGCAAGATCACGCTCTACCGGGCCGGATCGCGTGCGCAGGTCGAGGCCGACTTCCCGCGCACCGGGCCGCTGCTGACCCGCAAGCTCAACACTGACCTGATCGCCGAGCACTCCGAGCGCGGCACCTCGAAGCTCAGACCGAGCAGGCGTGGTGCCTGACGCTGGCCACCAACGCCGTGGTCGCCTGGACCACCGAGTACTACGGCCTCGCGGTCGAGTCGATGCGCAGGGCGGGACGCCGCATCGACGATGAGGTCCTGGCCCACATCTCCCCGGCGCATAGCGAGAACATCAACTTCTTCGGCGCGATCGAGGTCGACATCGAAGGTGAACTCGCCCAGCTCGGTCCCACCGGCTATCGGCCGCTGCGCGTCCGCGACACGCTGTTCTGACGGGCTTCCCTCACGGGCGCACTCGGCGTCGGGGGCATTGCCCCCTCAGGGGCCCTTCAGTAGTAGGCGCCGAAAAAACAACGCTTAGCTGCGTCGGCGCTGGGAGAGGTAGGTACTCGCGGATCTTGCCGGGTACGTGCGGCCGCTGGTTGCCGAGCGAGATGCCCAGCGTCGGGAACTGGTTGGCGATCTCCAGCGCGGTGAGGGGGCCTGGCTGGCGCTATAGCTGTGTGATCAGGCGTTCGGGGACCCAGATCGCTCACACTCCTGCTCGCGCAGCGAGCGCGTCGAGCGCTACCGCAACGCCTCTGCGAAAGTAGACAGCCTCTGTTGCAGGTGGCCGTGGAAGGCCTTCCCGTCCGGGCAGACGGCAGCAGCGGTCGGGGAGAGCTGGCCATGGGTGCGCCGCTGCCCGTACGAGGGTGAAGTCGAGATCCGGTGGGTAGTGCTCGAGCCCAGCCGAGTACGCCGTGCCGAGTCCGGAACGCGAGGACTACCTGCGGACGCAGATCGCGCACCGATTAGGTTTCCGCGCCGCGCCCGTCTGTACCTGTGAGATCGACTCACGAGAGGCTGGCACGATGCGGAAACTGATCTTCGGCATGAACGTGACCCTGGACGGCTACATCGCCGCGCCCGGCGACGACCTCGGCTGGAGCGTACCGAGCGACGAGCGGTTCCAGTGGTGGTCCGACCGGGTGGGGGCGACCGGCCTGGCGCTGTACGGGCGCAAACTGTGGGAGACGATGAGCTCCCACTGGCCGACCGCCGACCAGCAGCCTGGCGCCACGCCGGCGGAGATCGAGTTCGCCCGCCGCTGGCGGGACATGCCGAAGGTGGTGTTCTCCTCGACGACCAGCACGGTCGACTGGAACACCCGCCTGGTCACCGGCGACGCGGTCGCCGAGATCACCCGGCTCAAGGCCGAGGACGGCGGCTTCATGGACATCTGCGGTGCCACGCTCGCCGGGGCGGCCATGCGGGCCGGGCTGATCGACGAGTACGTGCTGGTCACCCACCCGGTCCTGGTGGGCGGCGGCACGCCGTTCTTCGCGGCCCTGGACAGCTGGGTGAACCTGAACCTGGTGGAGACGCGGACGTTTCCCGGCGGCGTGGTGCTGACCCGATACGAGACGAGGCGATGAGCACGGGCCAGATGCTCGCCTCGTGAGGCCAGGTCGAAATCCTTCCTGGCGTGCTCACCGTGACCCTCGGCTATGAGGGAACCTTCCCCGGGCCCTTCCTTGCGTTCCGAGTGAGCTGTTGACCGACTTACTGGAGATGAGGGCGACGGCGTCGTTGATCGTGACGATGTTCTTCGGGTATGAAGATGCCCCGCCGGCAACGCCGGCGGGGCGGTGGTGTTCGCGTTGCCGCGTTGGTGTTCAGCTGGTCGGGGTGCTCATTCCGCGGTGACTTCGGTGACGGCGGCCCGTGCGCTGGACTCGTCGACGATGGGGACTCGTCTGATCACAGTGTCGGGGGCAGGCCCAGCCATGGTTTGTCGGTGGCGTCGAATCCGGTGAGCTCGGCGATCTTCCCGTCGACGATGTGCAGGACCGCGATGGTGAACAAACGGTATTCCGGGTCGTCGGGGGTGCGGAGGTACAGCGCGGCGGCAGGCATGCGGTTGACCGTCGTGGTGATACAGCGCCAGTCGTCGTGGCCGCGTTGGAAGAGCCCGCCGGAGACCCAGCCGTCCACCGCGTCCTTGGCCGTGATGACCGAGGTTCCCGGCTCGGGCAGCATCGCGAAGCGCAGGTCGTCGCGCAGCAGGGCCATCAGCCCGTCCAGGTCGTTGCGCTCATGGGCGTCGATATACGACTTCACCACGCCCCGCTCGTCATTCGACAGCTCGTGGGTGGCGGGGCTCCGCCAGTCGAGGCGGCGGTCGGGCAGCTGCTCGCGCATCGTCACACGGGCCCGCTGCAGTGCGCTGGTCACCGATGCGACGGTCAGCTCGAGGGCGTCGGCGGCCTTCGACGCCAAGCGGGCTGCCGTCGCCTCCGCCCTGGCCTACTTCCACGACCAAGGCTGGATCGGCGACCCGGCCGCGGTACTGCACGGCCTGGACCGAGAGCACCAGCCCAGGCCGGACGACACCCGCGTCCGCAGTCGCGAGCGGATCGACCGGCTCATCGCCGACAAACGCCGCCCGCTGGAAGACCGGACGCTGTGGGCGATGCTCTACTCCACCGCCGCCCGCGCCGAGGAAGTCCTGCGCCTGAACGTCGAAGACCTCGACCGCGCCAACCGCCGCGCACGCACCATCCGCAAAGGCGGCAAAGCCGACGAGCTGCTCTACGACATCCGCACCGCCCGAATGCTCGGCCAGCTCCTCGGCCGCCGCACCCGCGGGCCGATCTTCCTGTCCGCGCGCATCGTCCCTGACGACGGCACCGCGCCCGTACGTGACGTCGACCCGGCCAGCCGCCGCCGACGCATGACCTACCGCACCGCCGAACGCCACCTCGGCGCCGCCACCGACGGCTGGAATCTGCACGACCTGCGCCACTCCCGACTCACCCACGCCGGCGAGGACGGCGCCACCGAAGCCGACCTGATGAACCTCTCCGGCCACGAAGACCGCCGCACCCTCCAGCGCTACCTCAAGCCCAGCAAAGAAGGCACCCAGCGCCGACTCGACGGCATCGAGGCCCAGCGCGGTACCTGGACACCCAGCGCCGACGAACTCGCAGACCGCATGACCACCCGGTGATCGTGCCGCCTGCCCGGTCGGATCATCGCTGGTCAGCGCCATATCCGCCCGATTTTCGGCGAGTACTACGGGGACCCCGGTTTGGCACCCGCTCCGCATGTCTGAGCTCAAGCGCAGAGAAATTACCGGTAATCGGTAGTCGGGCCCTTGACCGGTTACCGGTAATCGGTAGATGATGCCGCCATGGATTCAAGACGGAGGTTGCGATGTCGCTGACCGAGTTCGCGGATCGGCCGGTCCGGTTGACCGATGCCGTCCACCGCAAGCTGCGCAGAGCGATATTGAGCGGGGATCCCGCCCCGGGCGAGCAGTTGTCGGTGCCGCGCCTGGCCCAGCGCCTGGGGGTCTCGCGGGGCTCGGTCCGCGAGGCCGTGCTGCAGCTGGTGGCTGATGGGCTGGCCGAGGAACGCCCACGGCGGGGAGTCGTCGTGGCGACGCTGGGAGTGGCCGAGGCCCGCTACATCCATCAGATCCGGGAGGTGCTGGAAGGCCAGGCCGCGCGGTCGTGCGCAGAGGCGCGGGTTCCGGGGCTGGTGGCTGATCTTGAAGCCGCGCTGGTGGATCAGCGGCAGGCCATCGCGTTGAATGACGGGGTCGGCTACGCCGACACTGACGGGCGGTTTCACGCGCTGCTCGCCGAACGGTGCGGCAATCCCATGCTCGCTGCCCTGATCGAGCGGCTGCACACCCAGATGCAGCTGACGCTGGCCCGGGTGGCCGAAGCTCCGGAACATCGCCGCTGTGGACACGAGGAGTTGGAACGCGTGCTCGATGCCATCCGGTCAGGCGACCCGGATGCGGCCGAGGCGGCGATGCGCGCGCATATCCGCCGTACGCGTGCCGCGCTTGATGAGCCTGGTTCCCCCCGCGATGGCAGGGGTGACGAGATGGGAGCAGAGGCATGAGCGGGGCGATCGTTCCCGTGCCGGAGATGGCGGCCGAACCGCTGATCACGATCAGCGACGTGCGTGCCGCCGCGGGCAGGATCTCCGGCGTTGCGCACCGAACCCCCGTCCTGACCTCACGTACTCTCGACCAGCTAACCAACGCCGCGGTCTTGCTGAAGGGTGAGAACCTCCAGCGAGCCGGCGCCTTCAAGTTCCGCGGTGCCTACAACAAGATCGCCACGCTGTCCGACGATGAGCTTGCCCGCGGGGTATGCACCTGGTCCTCAGGTAACCACGCACAGGCCGTCGCTCTGGCATCCGCGCTCGTCGGTACCAAGGCGACCGTACTCATGCCAGAAGACGCCCCCTCCGCCAAGCGCGCCGCGACAGAGGGCTACGGCGCCACGGTCGTGACCTACGACCGCTATCGCCAGGACCGTGAGGTGCTGGCCCGCGAGCTCGCCGAGGAGCGAGGACTCGTCCCGGTTCCAGCGTTCGACGATCCGATGGTGATGGCAGGGCAGGGGACCGCAGCGCTGGAGTTGATCGAGGACGCCGGCGCGATCGACACGCTCGTCGTGCCGGTCAGCGGCGGTGGCTTGATGGCCGGGTGCGGCACCGCTGCGCGAGCGCTGCTTCCCAATGTGGAACTGATCGGCGTGGAGCCCGCCGCGGGTGATGACACCGCACGGTCCCTGGCCGCAGGCGAACGCGTGCGTATCGATGTCCCGCACACCATCGCAGACGGGCAGCAGGTCGAGATCCCCGGCGCACTGACCTTCGAGGTCAACCGACGCCAAGTCGATGAGATTCTGCTGGTCTCCGACGAGGCACTGATCGCCACCATGGCGTTCCTGTTCGAACGATTGAAGATCGTCGTTGAGCCCTCCGGAGCCAGTGCCCTGGCAGCCGTACTGACCGATCCGGACCGGTTCGCGGGCCGGCGCGTCGGCGTGGTTCTGTCCGGCGGCAACGTCGACATGGACCGATTCACCTCGCTGATCGGCGCGACCGCATGAGACCGGCCACAAGCAACACGCCGCACTACGAGGCGGTGCTGTTCGACCTGCTCACCGCCCTGCTCGATTCGTGGTCCCTGTGGAACGAGGCTGCCGGAGACGCCGATACCGGCCAGCGTTGGCGCAGAGAGTACCTCCGCCTGACCTACGCCGCCGGCGGCTATCGCCCATACGAAGCTCTCGTCGTCGAAGCGGGTCGCGCTCACGGGATCGGCGCAGGTGCGATCGAGGCGCTGATCGCCCGGTGGGACGGGCTCGCGCCGTGGCCGGAGGCGCCGGGCGTGGTCGCCGAGGTGGCACGTGCCGTGAAGGTCGGTGTGGTCACTAACTGCTCCGACGACCTGGGCCATCGTGCTGTCATGCGGGTGGGTGTCCCGTTCGACGTCATCGTCACTGCCGAGGCTGCAGGGGCCTACAAGCCCCGCCCCGAGCCGTACCGGCTGGCTCTGGACACCCTGGGGATACCCGCCGAGCGCGTGCTCTTCGTGGCCGGCTCCCGGTACGACATCCCTGGCGCGGGCGGGGTTGGCATGCCTGTGTGGTGGCACAACCGCATCCACATGGACCGCGGTGACCTGCCCGCCCCGCTCGCCGAACACGATTCCCTGACCCCGCTGCTCGGCGACTTGATCTCGGGCCCAACCCCGTCCCGCGTGACCAGAGAGGACTCCGCCGCATCATGACCGAACTCACCTATGCCCAAGCCCCGCATCCCTATACGCCCGCCGTCGCCGCTGGTGACCTGGTCTTCGTGTCCGGTCGGCTCGGCGTCGACGACGGTGTCTTCGTCGAAGGAGGAGTCGAGGCCGAGACGACCCAGGCGCTGAGCAACGCAGCCAAAGAGCTCGCCGCGTTCGGCCTGGATCTGAGCCACGTCGTGAAGGCCACCGTCTTCCTCGCCGACATCGACGACCTGCAGGCGGCCAACCGCGCCTACATGGCTGCCTTCGCCGAACCCCGCCCCGCGCGCTCCTGCGTGGCGGTCGCCGCCCTGCCGTTCGGCGGACGCGTCGAGATTGAGGTCATCGCCTCACCCAGCCGTCAGAACTGAGCCGGTCCGGGCCTGCCTCGCTTGTTCCGGGCGGGCCCGGATCTTCCACCGTCAACACCATCACCGCAGGACCGCCGGTAGTGCCGGCGGATACTCCGCAACACCGCACGACCTTCGCTCGGGGGCCCGCACGACGCGTGACCTTTCTCCCATCTCCTGGAGCGGATCATGTTCGATAACCATTCAGTTCCTTCTTCTCCCTCCTCCGAGCCCTCCGCAGGCATCGCGCGCAGACTCCTCACCCAGTTCTGGTTCTGGATCCTGGTGGCGATCACCGCCGGGATCATCGTGGGCTTCACGGTGCCCGGCACCGCCAAAGAGCTGAAGTGGCTGGCCGACTCCTTCATCCAGCTGGTCAAGATGGTGGCCGCACCGGTCATCTTCTGCACGGTGGTCGTCGGTATCGCCTCGATGGGAAACCTCAGGAAGGTCGGCAGGCTCGCCGGCGAGCATCGCCACCTCTTCCCGGCGCAGGCCGGTGGTGCGGCGGCGGGGACCATCGGCGATGCCGACCTCGGCCGGACGGATCGCCTCGCGGCGGCGGCGCAGGAAGTCGGCGAGCTGGTCACGTGCCGCTGGTCGGCGCTCGCACCCGCGCGCGGCTGACCGAGGCGCTGCCCGCGACAAAGCCGAACCTCACCGCGGACGACCTCGCCGAGATCGAGAAAGCGGTGCCGCCGGGCTCAGCACGCGGCGACCGATACCCGTTCGTGTTCATGTCCGGCCTCGGGTGTGGGGAATTGAGTCCGGCTCTCCAGCGGGTTCCGCTCCGGCGCGGGCGCCGTCGGTAACTCTCAAAACAGTCGGAAGCCACCTTCGCCCAAATCGACGCCCACCTGCCTCGGACCGGCAGGTGCCCCATCAATGCTCAGTGACCGTTGGCGGCCAGTTACCTCCCCGCTAACTTGCCGTCAGTGGGGAATCGCACCTGGCCGCCATCAACCGACGCGAGCGGCGGGCCTATGCGTTCTCGGCGGGCTGGAGGCGGATGCCCTCGATCGCGATGTCCAGCAGCCGACCCGCCTGCGCGTCGTCATCGTGGTGCTCGGTGGCCAGGGAGATGGCGTTGATGAGCGCGAGAAGGTCCTCGGCGAGAACGCCGGGACGCGCGGCGGCCGCTTGTTGTGCTCGTTGCAGGAGTTCGCGCGCCGCATTGGTGATCATTGCCTGGCAGCCTTCGTTCTGATCCAGCAGGTCGGCATCCCGGCCGTCGTGAAGCAGCGCGGCGGCCAAGCCGCGGCTGCTGGCCGCGTAGGCGTTGAGGTCACCCAGCCATGCCAAGAGCGCGGGGCCCGGCTCGCTCTCCTTGGCGCGTTGCGCCGCCTTGGCGCACAGCTCCTCGACGCGGTCGTGGAAGACGGCTTCGAGAAGGGTCCGGCGGGAGGGGAAGAGTCGGTGCAGTGTCGCCGATCCCGTTTCGGCTCGACGGGCGATCTCCTTCAGGGAGGCGCCGGCGCCGTGACATGCGAAGACCTCCCGGGCTGCGCCGAGGATGCGGTCGTAGTTGCGCTGGGCGTCCGCGCGCAGGGGCCGTCGTTCGGTGGTGTGGACCATGGCGACCTCCGGGCTTTGACAACTGGGCTGGCGCTCCGGTTAGGGTAGCCGAACCATAACTGGGCCACCAGCCCACTTATGTTCGAAACGACTGGGAGAGATCATGCGCGCCGTCCAATACACCCGTTTCGGCCCTCCCGAGGTGCTCCGTGTCAACGACCTGCCCACGCCTCAGCCGGGGCCGGGAGAGGTGCTCGTCGAGGTCCGCGCCGCGAGCGTGGACGCCGGGGAACTGGCCTTCCGCGCGGGCAAGCTGCGCCGCATCAGCCGGACCCGCTCCCCGCGCGGCGTGGGAGGCGACTTCGCCGGCCGCGTCGCAGCCCTGGGCTCCGGAGTTCACGCCTGGAGTGTGGGAGAGAAAGTATGGGGGCTGATGCCGCACTTCGCTTTCGGCGCCATCGCCGATTACGTCGCCGTTCCCGAACAGAGGCTCGCCCGAGCGCCGAAGAACCTGAGCCTGCTGGAGTCCGCCGCCCTGCCGGTGTCGGGCACCACCGCCATGACCGCCCTGACGGACAAGGCTGGCCTCAACAGCGGTGAACGGCTCTTGGTCCGCGGCGCCACAGGGGGCGTCGGCAGCATC
This sequence comes from Streptosporangium sp. NPDC006013, assembly GCF_040614275.1. Taxonomy (NCBI): domain Bacteria; kingdom Bacillati; phylum Actinomycetota; class Actinomycetes; order Streptosporangiales; family Streptosporangiaceae; genus Streptosporangium; species Streptosporangium sp. NPDC006013. Next base: position 35,199 of record NZ_JBEXUE010000013.1, on the reverse strand, counting down.
GCCGTGCAACTGGGCAAAGCGCTCGGGGCCCACGTCACCGCGCTCGCCAGCGCCCGCAATCTCGACTGGATCACCGAACTCGGCGCCGACGTGGCCCTGGACTACCGCACGACCCGGCCGCAGGATCTCGGCCACTTCGATGTGATCCTCGACGTCGTGGGCACCGACCTTGGGGCCTATTGGGCCCGGCTCACCCGGCGTGGCCGCATGGTCGCGCTCGCCTTCGATCAGGATCGCATCCTGACCTCCATGGCCACCACAGGACTACGGGCCGCCCTCTCACCCCGGCGGATGAAGCTCTTCAGCAACAACCCCTCTCCCACGCGGATCGCCGAGCTCACCGCCTCCGCCGAGGCGGGAAGCATCCGCCCCGCGATCGATACCGTCTACCCGATCACCGGCATCGCAGAGGCTCACCGACGACTCGAGGCCGGCGGCGTGCGCGGCAAACTCGTCATCGACATGCAGCGTTAACGAGGAGCCGCGGCCTTGGCGAGGAAGGCCAGCAGGATCGGGAACCTGCGGTCCTTGCGCCGCTCCAGCCCCTGGTCGGTGGAGCGGCGGGCCACCTGGGCCAGGAACCGGCGCCGCTCGTTGGGCAGCATGGAACAGCATGGAAAGGTCCATCTGGCGGGCGTCCACGCTGGCGAGCCGGCCGCCGGGCCGCAGCACGGCGCAAGGCCTCGGCCAGCACGGCGGGCTTGTCGGTGGAGAGGTTGATGACGCAGTTGGAGATGACGACGTCGACGGCGGCCGCGGGCAGCGGGATGTCCTTGATGTGGCCGTGCAGGAACTCCACGTTGGTCGCTGCGGCTTGCTTGGCGTTGGCGCGGGCCAGGGCGAGCATGGCGGGGCTGGCGTCCAGCCCGTAGGCGTGACAGTTGGGGTCGACGCGGCAGGCTAACAGCAGCACGTCCAGGCCGCCGCCGGAGCCGAGGTCCAGCACCGTCTCGCCGGGGCCAGGCCGGCGACGGCGAGCGGGTTGCCGCAGCCGAGGCTGGCGCGCAGGGCGGTCTCCGGCACGCCGGGCTCATCGGATTCGGTGTAGGCGGCGGCGCCGAAGCAGCCGCCGGTGAAGGCGTCGGCCTCGCAGTCCAGCAGGCCGCCGCCGGCGGCGAGCTGGGCCAGGTGCGAGTAGCGCTGGATGGTGGCCTCGCGGGCGGAGGCGGGGCTGGCGGGCTCGCTCATCGGGCATCTCCTGACGGGCGCCTGCTGGCCTCCCTGCAGTCCGGGGGAAAATTTGGTCGGATTTCGCTGACCTGCACTGATGCCGTTCCCCGAGACGGGAGGGCGTTGTTCGCTCACGGTGTGGGCCATGAGCGACGAGAGGCCGGAGTTCGGGTACGGCCAGGGCAGGAGGCCGCTGTGGAGCGAGGCGCGATCGCGACACCGAGCGGGTCCGTGACATCCTGCGTGGCGCCGGGTTGGTGGAGTTCGGCGACACCCGCCCCGAGTTCGTGATCGAGGGCGGCCGCGGGAGCACGCCCTTCCTGGTGGCCTACGCCGGTCCGGGCCGCGCCGAGAAGAGGAGCCTGGTCGGCAATGACGTCCAGTGAAGAGACCATGTCCGCAGGGGGGCGGTCGCTGCCATTGGCGTTCGTCGCAGGCACGGGTGTGGGCGTGCTGGGCGGGATGATCGGCTCAGGTGGAGCGAAGTTCCGGCTGCCGTTGCTGATCGGCTTGTTCGGTTCGCGCCGCTGGCGGCAGTCATCTTGAACAAGGCGATGAGCTTGATCGTAGTGCTCACGGCGCTGCCGGCGCGGCTGGCCGCGGTCTTGCTTGCCGATCTCGGGCAGCACTGGTAGTCGTGGTCAACTTGCTGACTGGCAGCCTGCTGGGGCGTGGGCGGGGGCCTCGTGAGCGGTGCGAATGCGCAGCGCAACGCTTTTAGGTGCTGGCTGGCCCGATGGTGGTGCTGGCTGCCGCCTTGGTGCTGACTCACACCACGGCGCTGGCCGCGTTGGTGGTGCCGAATTCCGGCGCAGGCGGTGGTCGAAGTGGCGGCCGGGTTCGGCATCGGGAAGGTGGCACCATCATGGGCGTGGCCGGTGGCGAACTGCTGATCCCACGATCGTGCGTTGTATGCCATCGACATCAAGACCGCCGGTAGCCAGTCGCTGCTGGTGGGGCCGCCGACGGCACCCGGAGAGGTCATCACCGCGCTCCTGGCGCAGATAGATGCCAAACGGGGCGCACTGAAAATCTGACACGTGTTCTGATCTGGCGTCTCGTTAGGACCAGCAGCTAGACGGCGCGGTGGTACTCGTTGATCGCTCCGCTGATCCCTCGGCGGTGCCGGCCTTGAGCACATCTTCGCTGAAGATCTTCGGGAGTGACGCCGACAGCTTGATGACGGGCGTTCCACCGTTGTGTGATGGTTTGATGACGACCGCACTGACCAGATGTTTTCCGCTGGTTGGGTGAAGTCATGAACAACAACAGCCTTCCTACGCGACGCCGTCCGATCAAGAAAGCCGTGCTGGCCCTGACCGCGGTGAGCCTGAGCGCTGCCCTCGCCGCCTGCGGCGATGGTTCCGGTGGCGGCAACGACGCCAAGACGGCGGCGGCGACCTCCGGCAAGTCCGAATCGACCGGAAAGAAGGTTCTGTGGATCGGTGACTCCATCGCCGGAGCCGAAGCCCCGGCGCTGGGCGCGGTATTGAAGGCCAGCGGCGTGGAGTTCAAGAACGCCACCTCCAGCGGCGGCGGCAACGTCGTCGCCGGTGAGCACCCGGTGACGAAGATGGGCGCCAAGGACACCTGGAAGGAACTGGGCAAGAACCTCGCCGAGTTCAAGCCCGACGTCGTCGCCTACCAGATCACCACCTACGACTGGGGCACCCGGCAGCAGCAGCTCGCCGCCTACCGGAAACTGGCGGCCACCGTCCAAAAGGCGGGCGGCGAGCTGGTGATCGTCTCGGCGCCGCCGTTCAAGCTGGATGACTTCTACAGGCAGTACGCCTCGGCGATCAAGAGCGCCCCCGAGGCCGCACGGCAGGCCGTCCAGGACGGCAAGGCGCAGTTCCTGGACGCGTCCGAGCTGTGGGGCACCGACGCGTCGGCGTCCAAGGCACAGCGCTCCAAGGACGGCATCCACTCCTGCCAGCAGGGCTCGGCCGCGTTCGCCAAATGGTTCACCGGCAAGCTGGGCGAGCAGCTCGGCTTCACCCCGGCCGCGCCCGAGGCGTGGGCCAACGCCTCGTGGGTCGGCGACGAGCGCTTCTCCAAGCTGGGCTGCGCCTGATCCCTACCCGGACGGGAGTCGTGAAAATGCTTTCTTTCGCCGGGGTCCATCGGCGGCAGAGCCCGGGGCGTGCGCACATCGGCCCGCTGGACGGGCTGCGCGGCCTGGCCGTCGCGGCAGTTCTACTGTTCCACGCCGGGCACCTGTCCGGCGGGTTCCTCGGCGTGGACCTGTTCTTCGTGCTGTCCGGCTTCCTGATCACCGGGCTGCTGCTGGCAGAGCTGGACCGGTTCGGTTCGCGCGTTGAGTGCCCTCTCCAGTTGTGCCGCGGTGCACCTGTGCGGGACCTTGCCCGTGTCGCAGATCGTTCCCCGCGCGTCGAGCACCACCGCGTCCGGGCTGAGCATGACCGGCTGCACATCGCCGTCGCCGGTCCGCACGGTGATCCAGCCCGGCTGTCCCGCACTCGTGCCGAGTGGTCCGAGCAGGTAGACGGCGGGTCCGGTGTCCCCGGCGCCGTCGCCCGGCTCGTCCACCGCGGGCTCGGCGGGGGAGTCGGTCGAGCCGGCCGGAGACGAGGGCTCCGCGGTGACGGTGACGGTGACGGCAGGAGCAGGGGTGGGGGTGCTCTCGGGGCCGGAGGGAGAGGCTGAGACGGCCGGAGCGGTGGAGGAGGCGGACGGGCCGTCCTCCGCCGAACAGGCGGAAAGGCCGGCGACGAACGCGGCCACCAGCAGGATGTGTGTCATCTTCAACGACCTACTCATAAGCCGCAACACTCCCACGGAGTCCGGCACAACAACGAACCCGCCGCGACGGTCCGTGGGAAAACCGGCGCGGTGCGCTCGAACGGGCGAAAGGGGGAGGCGGGCAGGGCGGTTCCTCCGGCGCCGGGTGCGCCAGTCGCTTCCAAGCGGGCCACAAGCATCCGGGATCACGATGAGGACGTCCTGATTCTCCGGAAAGAAGGAGTGGCAATGCGAAAGATCGCACGCCTGTACACGCTGATCCTCACGGCGGCGGTACCCGTCCTCCTGGTGCTGCAGACCGGCAGCGCCACCGCGGAGGCCATCCGCATCGCCAATCACTGTGAGCCGTCTGCCTGACGGTGTTCGAACGAGTCGTCCGCCGTCATCGGATCAAGGTGATCCGCCGGTGCCTGCTGCGCGGTGCGTACTGCCGAAGGCGCGGCTGGTACGCCGAGGGTGAGCGGTGGGCGCGGCGGGCGGGTGAGGTGGCGGGCCAGGTGGATCTCACCGGACATGCCACGCTTCTGGTGGATCTGGCGTCACTCTGGCACGGGCTCACCCGCTACCCGCAGGCACACGAGTGGGCCCGGCGGGCTGTGGAGTCGCTGGCCTCGGCGCCCGCCGGGGGCGGACGCGACGCATCACTCGCCGACGCGCTGATCCGGATGGGTGACATCGAGCGCAGGCAGGCCCGGCACACCACCGCGGAGGCGCACCTGCGCCGGGCGTTCGAGCTGGTGGACGAGGCGGACCGGCCGCGGGGCGCGGCGGTGCGGCTGGCCCTGGGGGTGCTCTGCAAGGAACTCGGCCGCTATGGCGAGGCCGAGACCCACTACCGCGGAGCGCTGGCCTGCCTGGAGCGGCACGAGGTGGACGACCCCCTGGCACGCGCCGACGTTCTGCACAATCTCGCGGGGCTCGCGCATGCCCGAGGTGACGACGATCCCGCGGGAGAGCACCACGCGCGAGCCGCGATCGAGATCCGGCGCGGGGTGCTCGGTCCCCGTCACGACCAGGTCGCGGCGGACCTGGCGGTGCTCGGCGCGGTACTCGCGAACCAGGGCAGGCTCGCGGCGGCGGAGGAGGCGCTGAGCCGGGCCCTGGACATCTTCGTTGAGCGCCTGGGCGCCGATCACTACGAGGTGGCGGTGTGCCAGGTGAATCTGGCACACCTGGACGATCTTCAGGGCCGTCCGGAGGAGGCGGGGCGACGCTACCGGGAAGCGCTGCGCGTCAAGCACCTCGCCCTCGGGCCCGATCACCCTGAGGTGGAGCGCCTGTCCGCGCTGTTGAGGGCGAGGGCCGGGCGATGAACCGGTCTCATGCCCCGTCGGGTGCGTTCACATCCGGGGGCGGTGTGCCGGAAGGTCGAACCAGACGCCGGTTCCGATCTGCCCGGTGCCGCACAGCCGGGTCCAGCGCGCCCCGCAGCGCCCGGAGGTGAACTCCTCGACGATCCGCAGGCCCCGTCCGCCGAGTGACAGCTCGTCCAGGTGGCCGGGGAGCGTGAACGGGCGACGCAGCAGACGTTCGATCAGCGGGACCCCGCCGCCGGCGTCGGCCACCTCGGCCCTGATCGGCAGGTCGCGGTCGTGCAGGACGCGCAGCTCGTAGGGGCCGGGGGCGTAACTGCCGGCGTTCGTGGCGAGCTCGGTCACCACGACCTCCAGGTCGGCGACGTCGTCGGGGGCGAAGGGCGGCCGGGAGAGCAGGTCGTGCAGCAGCTTGCGGGCCCGGCGGGCGGCGTTGCCCGGGGGGAGACACCAGGCGGTCACTCGAAAGCGTCCGCGGTGCCTGCCGCGCACGCCGACCTCCAGAGCTGGAGCGTGCTCGGTGAGCATCGTTGCTCCTATCGAGTAGGACACCAGGGCCGCGGGATCGCGCTCGCTGGTCTGAATCCCCCATCCTGAGGGACAAGGCCGATATACGGAGAGTCGCAGGACCAATACTGTCCGCAGATCGGTCGGGTGATAGGCCGAGCCGATCACCTTGGGTGATCGGTCGCACCGATACGGCTCCGGCGACGCCGCATCGCTGGTTACCTTGGCGGCAAGGGAACTCCGCCGTGGGAAGATCGGGATGAACGTCAGCAACGCGAACGCGCGGGAAGTCGATCCCGCACTCTGGGAACGCCCACAGATGCGACAGGCTCTGGCCGCCCGCGACATGGCCACCGTATACCGGTTACTGCAGCGGATCGGCGTCTCACAGCGTCACATCGCCGCCCTCACCGCGCAGTCCCAGTCGGAGATATCCGAGATCCTCAAGGGCCGCCAGGTGATGGCGTACGACGTGCTGGGCCGGATCGCCGACGGTCTGGGGATTCCCCGCGGCTACATGGGCCTGGCCTACGACGCCTCCTGCACGACACTGGCCCCGGCGGCGGCGGCCGACCAGCGCGACGACTCCAGCGAGGACGAGCAGGTGCGCCGCCTGCTCGCGCACGCCGCGCAGGTGACCATCGGCGCGGCATCCGGGGACGCGGAAGAGTGGACCGAGCCGGTCACGCCCACGGAGACCCCCGTCCCGCACCGCATCGGCATGGCCGACGTCGAGCAGATCGAGACGGTGACCCGCACGCTGCGCGCCCTGGACTACCGGCACGGGGGCGGGGTCTGCCGCGACGCGGTGGTGGCACAGCTGGCCTGGTCACAGCGGCTGCTGCGGGCCTCATGCCCGGAGTCGGTCACCCTTCGCCTGCACCAGGCGCTGGCCGACCAGCACAACCTCGCGGGCTGGACCTCCTTCGACGTCGGCCTGTACGGCTCGGCCAGAAGCCACCTGGCCCGCGCGCTCGAACAGGCCAAACACGCGAGGAACTCCTCGCTGGCGGCCAACGTCCTGTACCGGATGGGCCGCGTCCACCTGCACTGCGACCGCATCCTGGACGCGCTGCGGTTCTTCCAGCTCGGACAGATCTGCGCGCAGGACGCCAGCTGTGAGCGGACCGTGGCGATGCTCTTCGCCAACGAGGCGTGGGCCTACGCCCTGCTGGGCGACAGCGATCTCGCGCTCAAATCGATCAACCGGGCGGCCGACGAGTTGGCTCGCGCCCGTGACCGCGAGTCCCCGGCCTGGGTGAGCTTCTTCGGCGCCGCCGACCTCGACGCCACGAGCGGCATGGTGCACGCCGACCTCGCCGAGACCCACCTCGACAGCCACCTCGGCATCGCCGAGCGCTTCCTCGCCGACGCGCTCGGGCAGCGCGATCTGAGCATGGCCAGGAGCAGGGCCTTCGAGCTGACCGCTCTGGCGACGGTGCAGCTCAGAGCCGGTGACATGACCGCCGGGATCGCCAACGGCAACGAGGCGGTCACCCTGGCGACCGAGATCCGCTCGATGCGGATCACCGACCGTCTCGCGCCGCTGCAGGCGGTCGCCATGATGCGGGCGCACGCCGGTGACGCCCAGGACCTCGCCCGGCGCATCTCGGTGGTGCGTGCGGCATGACGATGACCACCGACCATGCCGCAGACCACGCCGCAGACCATGCCGCCGGTCAGGCCGGCGGCCTCACCCGCGACCGGCTCCACTCGCTGCTGGCATCGGTCTGTGACCGGGCCGGGCTCGCGCCCGGTGACGCCGAGCTGATCAAGTTCACGAACAACGCGGTCTTCCGCCTGCGCCGGGCGCCCGTCGTGGTGCGCATCGCCGGATCCTCGGCCGCCCGCTCGCGGGTGCCGACCGTGGTGCGGGTCGCCCGCTGGCTGGCCGACCACGACTTCCCCGCGGTGCGGCTCTGGCCGGGCTGCGAGCAGCCGCTCCAGGTGGAGGGCCACCTGGTCACGCTGTGGAAGTACACCCCCGAGGTGGGCCCGCGCCCCGGCGGCGGCGAGCTGGCCACCCTGCTCAGACACCTGCACAGGCTGCCGGACCCGCCGGTGGACCTGCCGGAGTGGGCCCCGATGACCGAGGTCCGTCAGCGGCTCGCCGAACCGGAGGACCTGTCCGCGGGCGACCACGCCTTCCTGCTGGACGAGTGCGACGAGGTCGAGGAGCGGCTCGCCGCGCTCGACTACGCGCTCCCCGCCGGGGTCATCCACGGTGACGTGTTCATGGGCAACGTCATCGCCGGGCCCAGGGGGCCGGTGCTGTGCGACTTCGACAGCACCGGGATAGGCCCGCGTGAGTGGGACCTCGCCCCGGTGGCGGTCGGCCGCCTGCGGATGGACTACCCCGCCGACGAGCACACGTCGCTCGCCGAGGGCTACGGCTTCGACGTCACCCGCTGGCGCGGTTTTCCGGTGCTGCGCCGCCTCCGCGAGCTGAAGCTGGTCACCAGCGTCCTGCCCGTGCTGCGCAGCAACCCGGGTATCCGGTCGCAGTGGGAACACCGGATGCGCAGTTTCAAGGCCCGCGACCAGACGGTCAGGTGGCAGCCGTACCGGTGACGGAGCCGGGCGGATCACCGGCGGTTGGTGTCGTACCGCGGCGGCACGGGTACCCAGCCTAGGGGGAAAGCCCAGGTGAGGGCGTTGGTCGGCTGGGGAAGGGGGTGGGACGATGCCGCTGAGACGGCCCGGTCACACCGGGCGGGGAAGCCGCGATCTGGAGATCAACCCGATCTTCAGCCGGGAGCCGGTCCGGGTCCCGCGCTACGCCATGCCCGCCGGGGAGATGGAGCCGGAGACGGCCTACCAGCTGGTGCACGACGAGCTGATGCTGGACGGCAACGCGCGGCTGAACCTGGCGACGTTCGTCACCACCTGGGCGGAGCCGCAGGCGCGGCGGCTGATGGCCGAGTGCGCCGAGAAGAACATGATCGACAAGGATGAGTATCCGCAGACCGCTGAGCTGGAGATCCGGTGCGTGGACATGCTCGCCCGGCTCTGGCACGCCGAGGAGCCCCATCGCGCGGTGGGCTGCTCGACGACCGGTTCGAGTGAGGCGGCGATGCTGGGCGGCCTGGCGCTCAAGCGGCGCTGGCGGCACCGGCGCCAGGCCGAGGGACGGCCGGCCGGGCGGCCCAACCTGGTGATGGGCGTCAACGTGCAGATCTGCTGGGAGAAGTTCGCCGACTACTTCGACGTGGAACCCCGGTACGTGCTGATGGAGGGCGACCGGTACCACCTGAGCCCGGAGACGGCCGTCGAGCTGTGCGACGAGAACACCATCGGGGTCGTGGCCATCCTGGGCTCCACCTACGACGGCAGCTACGAGCCCGTCGCCGACATCGCCGCGGCCCTGGACGACCTGCAGGCCCGTACCGGACTCGACGTGCCGATCCACGTGGACGGCGCCTCCGGCGCGATGATCGCGCCCTTCCTCGACCCCGACCTGCACTGGGATTTCCGGGTGCCGAGGGTGGCGTCGATCAACACCTCCGGGCACAAGTTCGGGCTGGTGATGCCGGGGGTGGGCTGGGCGCTGTGGCGCGACTCCGAGGCGCTCCCCGACGACCTGGTCTTTCACGTCAACTATCTCGGCGGGGACATGCCGACCTTCGCGCTGAACTTCTCCCGCCCCGGCGCCCAGGTGGTCGCGCAGTACTACAACTTCCTGAGGCTGGGGTTCGACGGCTACCGCAGGGTCCAGCAGACCTGCCGGGACGTGGCGACCCGGCTGTCCGGGGAGATCGCCAGGCTGGACCGGTTCGAGCTGATCACCGACGGCGGCCAGGCTCCGGTGTTCGCCTTCCGGGTACGGGAGGGGATCGACAACTTCACGGTCTTCGACGTCTCCGCCGCGCTGCGCGAGCGCGGCTGGCTGGTGCCCGCCTACACCTTTCCGAAGAACCGCACGGACCTGGCGGTGCTGCGCGTCGTCGTCCGTAACGGTTTCAGCAACGACCTGGCCGACCTGTTGCTGCAGGACCTGTGCCGGGTCCTGCCCCGCCTTTCCGACCAGGACCGGCCGCGTCACACCGCCGAGGACGCCGGTGGGTTCGCGCACGGCGCCGGGGCCGGGAGGCCCCGGCGCCACGGCTGACGGCGCCAGGCCGGGTACGGGCCGGTGCGGCCGGAGCAGAAGTGACGGAGAAGGAGACCCTGAGATGTGCCGTCTGTTCGGCCTGAGCAGCACCCCTGAACGTACGCGTGCCACCTTCTGGCTGCTGGACGCCCCGGACAGCCTGAGTCACCAGAGTCACCGCGACCCCGACGGGACCGGGCTGGGCTACTTCGACGCCGACGGCACCCCGCACATGCACAAGGCTCCCATCGCGGCCTACGAGGACCGGTGCTTCGCCGAGGAGGCCAAGGAGGTGGAGTCCGCCACCTTTCTGGCGCACGTCCGGTTCGCCTCCACCGGCGACCTGGAGGTGCGCAACACGCATCCTTTCCTGCAGGACGGGCGGCTCTTCGCGCACAACGGGGTGATCGAGGGCCTGGACGACCTCGACGCGGAACTGGGGAAGGACCGGGAACTGGTCCAGGGGGACACCGACTCGGAGCGCTTCTTCGCGCTGATCACCCGTGAGACCAGGGCGCACGGCGGCGACGTCGCCGCCGGCATCGAGAGCGCCGCACGCTGGGTCGCCAGGAACCTGCCCGTCTACGCGCTCAACCTGGTCCTCACCACGCCGCGGGACCTGTGGGCGCTGCGCTATCCCGACACCCACCGGCTTTACCTACTCCAGCGTGCCGCCGGTGGGCAGCACGGCGTCCGGCACCTCGACCACAGCGGCAGCAACGACCGGATGCGGGTCCGTTCCCGGGACCTGGCGGGCACCTCCGCGTCCGTGGTCGCCAGCGAGCGCATGGACGACCATCCCCAGTGGCATCTGATGGAGCCCGGCGAGCTGTTCCACATCGGACCGGACCTCAGCCCCACCCGCCGGGTCGTGCTGCCGGAGGAGCCGGCGCACCGGCTGAGCCTCACCGACCTGCGCCCGGAGGCCGCCGCCTCACAGCAGGCGACCTGAGAACGGGTTCACATCCTCCCGAGGATGCGGGATCCGCCCGGATCACGGGCTGTGCCGTGTCGAAGTTGGCCAGGGCCGTCCAGTGGCATGTGCAGCAGCGGGTGCTGCTCAACGGTCACCGTACGGTCGTCTTCACCTGACCGTCGCCGGGGTGCGCCGGAACCCGGTCGGCGAAACCCAGGTCGGGGTCCCAGCGTAGGGAGACGTGGCCGCCGGGAGTGCGGACGCTCAGCCGTCCGCCGGACCGGGCGACCTCGGGGTCACCGGTGCCGGGCACGATCAGGGTGAGTACCGACTCGGCGGGCGGGGACAGGACCGTCGTCGCCTCGGCCTGCCTCAGGTAGCCGAGGGCGATCGTCTCGGTCCGCACGGTCTGCCCGCCGAGCGGCCGGCCCGAGGGCATCGCGAGTTGGAGCAGCGTCACCCGCCACTCCCCGTCGGCCAGGACCACCTGGCCGTCACGGTTGGAGACCACCGTGAGCGAGGGGGCGAAGTGCCACAGGTTGCGCAGCGCCGACCCCGCCGGGACCGAGTCCAGCACGGCCATCAGGTCGGCGCCGTGGCCGACCAGGACCGACCGCGTACGGCTGACGCCGTACGCGGTGTCGGTGAACCGGTAGCACTGCCGCGCCGGGGCGACGGACGAGCTCACCAGGCGCGTCGCCGTCCCCTCGCGGAGGTCCGCGTCCACCACGACGGGCACGTTGTGCGCCTCGGGGGAGATGGTCCACCTCCGGTAGCCGGTCCGCTCGTAGGAGTGGAAACCCGCCTCCACCAGGATGTCCCGGCCGTGGGCGTGGTAGGTGACGCCCAGATGGTCCTCGTGACCGTGCAGCCGGCGGCCGGTACCGAACCTGATCGAGTAGAAGGCCGACTCCGGGTCGTCCCATGCCGTCCTGCCGAAGACGTAACCGTCGTCGAACACCTGCACGGTGTCCTTCCCGTGCCGGAAACCGCTCGGGCGCGTGTCGGCCGGGCTGTCGCCGATCGGCACCAGGCGGCCGTCGGGCTGGGTGGCATGGCTGATGTAGGTCTCCAGCGAGTCGCGCCGTGCGACGAGCCCCGCGGGGACCTCGGCCCCGGACGCCCTGATCGCCTCGATCGCGGTGCCCAGCCGCCGGTGGACGTATATCCCGTACCTCGGAGCCTGCTCGTGCAGCACGCCCTGCGCGTCGATGGCGAGTTCCGCCGAGTCGGTCATCCGCCGGACGGCCAGGTCCTTCCACCGCTCCTGGCCGAGACGGCAGCCGACCGTCAGCAGCGCGATGTCCTGGTCCAGGCCGTGGTTGTGACCCCGCCGGTAGAGCGCGGGGTCGGACAGGATCTCGGCGTGCTCGACCAGGCTCTTCGACAGCCAGTCGTCGCGCACGTGCGCGCTGAGGCAGACCAGGACCGGGGCGCGTAGCGCGACCGGGTGCTCGGCCCAGGCCCAGGGACTGATACCGGTCGCGCCACGGGGATTGGCGCGCGCCCAGTCCTCGGCGATCCGGGTGGCGCGGTCGAGGTACTCCGCCTCGCCGGAGCGCTCGTACTCGGCGATCAGCCCTCCCATCCACCGCAGCGCGTGCAGGTTCAGCGTCCAGGAGCGGTTCCGGTGCGGGTCGATCCGCCAGTCGATGCCGGTGCCCAGGTCGACGGGGGGCAGGCCGACGAGCCTGACCCGGCCCGCCATGACCTCGGCCACCTTGATCGCGGGAAACCGGTCGGCGGGGCAGATGACCGGCCCGTCGCTCGTCGCCAGGGAGGGCGCTCCGGGACGATTCCTGATCAGGTCGAGCGCCGTACGGGCATGCCAAAACAAGCGATTGCTCCAAAGGATGTCTCGGACGGCCCACGCGCGCACTCGTGAAGGCACTACGAGGGCGAACGGGGCGTCAGCGTGAAGGCGTGGTTCCCCCCGGCAACCCGGGCGGGCTAGGGAAGTTCGGGAACGGCGGGCCGCTCATCGGTCCAGCCCGCCTCCAGGACCAGCTCGACCTGCTCACCCCTGACCCCCGGCCGGCCGGCGACCGTGGAGGAGAGCACCTGGGAGCTGTCCGGATCGATGATCAGTGTCCGCTGCACGGCCGCGCCGTTCCGCGCCCCGGGAGGCTGAACGATGAAGGAGAACCCGGCTCCCGCCCGGCCCCGCTCGTCCGTGGCGCTGCCCAGATACCGGATGTTCGGCAGCTCGGCCAGCGCACGGTAGGCGGCCGCGCGCACGTCCGGCGGCGACGGCTTGCTCCACAGCAGGCCGCTCAGCGCGTCCGCGACGACACCGTCGATGGTGCCGGCCGGAACGTCGCTCACCGCCTCGGTGACCCAGTCCCGCAACGCGGCGGGGGTGACCGGGAGCCTCTGGAGCTGCTCGAAGGTCATCTCATGACCGGCCATGCTGAAGGGCACCCTGCCGGTGATGGCCCTGAGCTCGCCCTTCTCCGGCGAGGTGGAGAGCACCTCCCCCTGGCTCGACCACTCGGTGGGGGAGCCGTCGCGACGCCAGGCCTCCTCGTCGGCCGCGCTCCCCGGGCGCGCCCCCAGCGCCCGGGAGGCGGACCAGACCCGGCCGTCCCTGGCGACCCACTGCTCGGTGAGCCGTGACTCCACCACCCAGTAACGGTTCGCCCCCCTGCCCAGCTGCTCCGGGTACGTCTGCCGGTGCAGTTTCCTGACGCGCCAGTAGGCGTTCGCCGACGCGGGGTCCGACTCGGCGGTGGTCGCCGCCGCGAGCAGGACCGACCGCCCGGAGATCGTCGCGACCCGGTTCGGCGCCTCCGCCTCTCCGGTCATGCCGGGAACCACGATCGCCACCGCCACGGCGGCGGCCGCGAGGCCGGCCACGACCGCGGTCCATGACAGCCGCCACCGTCGCCTCCTGGGCTCGCCGGTCAGCAACCCGCGCACCCTGGCCTTGAGGAGCGGATCGAGCCGCGGCTCGCCGTACAGCTCGCGGACCGTCTTCAGCTCATCCACGATCGGCCTCCTCGGACTCCAGCATCGGGTTGGTCTCGCCCAGCGTGGCGCGCAGCTTCTTCCTGGCCCGGTTCAGCCGCGAGCCGACCGTCCCGTACGGGATGCCCAGGGCGGTGGCGATCTCCTCGTGGCTCAGCCCGGCCAGGGCGACGAGGAGCAGGACGTCGCGATCTCGCTGGTGGAGCCCGGCCAGGGCCGCCGCGAGACTCGGCCGCAGGCTTTCCGCGCTGACCCGCACGGCGACGTGCTCCTCGTGCCCGGGGGTGTCCGGGTCGGGGCCGTGGCGCCCGAGTGCGCGCAACGTTCGCACCTCGACGCGGCGGTGCCTGCCGATGAGGTTGGTGGCGATGCCGTACAGCCAGGCCCGCACGCCGGCCCGCGACGGGTCGTACTGCGCCCGCTTGCGGAACGCGGTGAGGAACGTCTCCGCGACGATGTCCTCCGCGGCGTCGGCGCCGAGCCGCTGGGCGACGTAGCGGTGGATCTCGCCGAAGTAGGTGTCGAAGATCGCGCTGAACCGCTCGGACTCGTCGAGGGAGCGCCGGACGACCTGGGCGTCCTCCGCCGGATGGGCGGCCCAGGACATCGCGGTCACGATGGTCTTCCCGTCATGTGCAATCCTTCGAACGCGAACGGCGGTCCCTCTCTATCGCCCGATCCGCCGATTCGCTTTCACGGTCCGGATCCGCGCATCGCGCCCGGCGCGGTGAGCCCCGCGCGTGGGGCGCCGGGCTCGTGTCGCGATCGGCGGGGTACGGGGTCCGCCGGATGGCGGAGCGACGATAGGCCATGAGGAGGACGACGCGCGCCGCGTCGCCGCCTAGCGTTCCCGGCCTCATCCCCGCCCGTCCGGGTGCGGGCCGGAACGCAAGGGAAGATCTCATGCCATCGCTCTCCAATCCACTCGGTTTCCGCAGATGGGCGGCGGGGGTGTGTCTCATCGTCGCGCCACTCCTCTACATCGCGGGCGCCATCGTCGACCCGGCCCTGCGGCAGGGCGGTGACACCACCGGCGTCTACGGCAGGTATCCGGAGCAGGTCTCGGTCAGCGCCTCGCTCCTGCACTGGAGCTGGGTGCTGATGATCCCGGGAATCATCGGGATGATCCACCTGATCCGGCACCGGGGAGTCGTCTTCGGCCACCTCGCCGGCGGTCTCGCGCTGCTCGGCGTGGTGAACTTCTCCGGACTGATGCTCGGGGACTTCTTCTACTCCCGGCTCGAACGCGCCCTGCCACCCGCCCAGGGCGAGATGCTCGCCGAGCAGGCTTTCGCCGATCCCGGAGCCACCTTCGGGTTCCAGATCCCTGGCTTCCTCGGGCTGCTCGGCCTGTTCCTGCTCGGACTGGCCCTGGCCTACGCCGGCCACGGGCCGTGGTGGGCACCCTTCGCGATCATCGCGGGCGTCTTCGGAACCCTGATCTTCCCGATCGGTACGGTCGTGGGCGGCCTGCTCTACCTGGCCGGTTCCGGGGTGATCGGGCTGCGGATGCTGCGGATGAGCGACGCGGAGTGGGCCGGGCGGGAGGCGGCTCAGCCGGTCGCCGCCGAGGCGTCCAGCGGGAACCGGGCGACCACCCGGTAACCGCCGCCGGGGACGGGACCGGTGGACAGTTCGCCACCGTGCATCGCGGTCCGCTCGCGCATCCCGACCAGACCGTGCCCACCCGGGCGCTGCCCGTCCGAGCCGCGCCCGTCCCCGGTGCCGTCGTTGGTGATCTCCACATCCAGCCCGGTCAGGCTGTGGGCGATGACGACGTCGGCACCGGCGGCGGGGGAGTGCTTCAGCACGTTCGTCAGAGCCTCCTGGATCACCCGGTAGGCGGAGAGCGCGAGTCCCGGCGGCAGGGGGCGCGGCTCGCCGGTGATCCGGAGGCGGACGTCCAACCCGGCCTCCCTGACCTGCGTGACCAGCTCGTCCAGCCGCTCCAGGCCCGGCTGGGAGGCGCCGGGGTCCGGGTCGCCGGTGCCGCGGAGCACGCCCAGCATGAGCTGGAGCTCCTCGACCGCCTCGCGGCCGGCCCGCTCGACCCCGAGCAGCATGTCGCGCTCCAGCTTGTGGTCCTCGCCGAGCCGCATCCGCACCCCGCCGGTGTGCAGGGTCATCACGCTCACGTTGTGCGAGACGATGTCGTGGAGCTCCCTGGCGATCCGGGTCCTTTCCTCCGCCACCGCCAGCCGGGCCCGCTCCTCGCGCTCCATCTCCAGGCGGATGGCGCGTTCCGCCAGCCGCAACGTCCGGTCGATCTGGCGGCGCAGCAGGATGCCGCTCCCGTACGCCACGCCCATGAAGACGGCGGTGATCATGACTTCGGCGATGTCGTTGCTCTGGAACACCTGCATCTGCAGGCCGGCGTACGCCGCCAGCACGCACGCCAGCCCCGCGAGCCCGCGGCGGCTCCGCAGCTCCGCGGCGCTGGCCACGGTGTGGACCAGGATGAGTGTCGAGTAGAAGTGCCAAGCGGCGTAGTAGTCCTCGCCCGCCACCACCCGCACGGCCAGGCCGATCGAGATCAGCGCGAGGAGCAGGGTCGTGGGGAACCTGCGCCGGAGCAGCAGCAGCGTCCCGGTGACGACCACCCCCACCGCCATCGGCACCGGATCGCTGATCTGGCCGGGCTGGGAGCCCTGGCGGCCGAAGGACTCGACGAGGCCGGTGATCCCCACGGCGAGGGAGAGAAGGAGATCCAGCCGGGTCGGCCGCCAGTCGCCGAGCAGTCTCCTCAGCACGGCAGGCCCTGCTGCCCGGGGCGCACGACCCCGGCCTCGTAGGCGAACACGACGGCCTGGATCCGGTTGCGCAGGCCGAGCTTGTGCAGCATCCGGGCGACGTGGGTCCTGATGGTCGCGTCGCCTATCTGGAACTCCCGCGCGATTTCGAGGTTGGACAGCCCTCGGGCGAGCAGGCGCAGTACCTCCAGCTCACGTGGGGTGAGGGTGGCCAGCTCGGGCGGCGCGACCGGCTCGTGGCGTGCGGCGAACGATGCGATCACCCGCGTGGTGGCCGCCGGGTCGATGAGCGCGTCGCCGGCCGCCACCACCCGTACCGCCTCGATGAGCTGCTCGGGGGGCGAGGTCTTGAGCAGGAAACCGTTCACTCCGGTACGGAGCGAGGCGTGCAGGTTCTCGTCGGTGCCGAAGGTGGTCAGCATGACGATCCTGGGCGGATGCGGGTCCGCGAGCAGTCGCCTGGCGGCGCCCAGACCGTCCAGCCGGGGCATCGCGATGTCCATCAGCAGCACGTCCGGTCGCAGGTGCCGGGTCACGGAGAGGGCCTGGAGCCCGTCGGCGGCCTCCCCGACGACCTCGATGTCCGCGGCGGTCTCCGCGACGAACCGCAGTCCGGTGCGGATCATGGCCTGGTCGTCCGCGATGACCAGCCTGATCCGCGCGAGATCGTTTGTCCTACCAGGCATGCACAGCAGGCTATCGAGGTCGGCCGCGCGTCGGCCACCTTCCCCGTACGAGGCGCGGGTGACCGGTCGTCCGCCGTGTGGCGGACCCGGGCTCCGCCGCGTAGCGGACGGCGCGTGCGCGGGATGGGCATTCGAGCCGGCCTGGCGGACGGGATTCACCGGACGTGTCACGCCGGCTCGAACACGACGGAGCCGTGCGGAAGCGTTGTGCGGGTGTCAGCGGCAGGCCGCGTCCCGGGTGGAGTCCGCTTGGAAGTATCCCCGAGCGAGCACTGCCGGTTGCCGGCACCGCCCAGGGGGTCCGCCGCTCGGTGAGTCGCCGAGCCCGGCCGAGGCCGAGGAGCCGGTGCCGCTGTTCGCGGTGATCGCCGATCCGGTGAGGTGACGGCGGTGGTACCGGCCGAAATGAGGTTCATCTCAGGTTTGATCACTGTTCATTTAGGTGTTATCCCACGGTCCTTCTTATGATCAACCGCTATGAAGACTGACGCTGGGAACAATCTCCGCAACCGGCTGCTGGGCTCGACCCTGTCGCTGGGCGTGGGTGCCGGAGCCGTTGCCTGGCTTTCGCCGGAGGGCACGGGCGGGGCCGGTCCGGCGAAGGTCGTGGAAGGCGCCTCGGCCTCCGGGTACCGATCGGTGACCGAGGCGGTGGCGAACGCGCCCTCGTGGGCGAGCACGGCGATGGAGATAGCCACCGAAGGCACCCTCGTGCTCCTCGGGCTGATCCTCGTCCTGGTGTGGTGGATCGCCCTGCGCCGAGGGGACGTACGCGGTGTCGCCGGAACCGTCATGATCGGCGTGGGCACCGTCGCCGCCTATGCGATCAGCGAGACGGTGAAGCTGATGGTGATCGAGGAACGCCCCTGCCGGGTGGTACCGGGAGCCGCGGCGGCGATCGCGGAGTGCCCGGAGGTGGGGGACTGGTCGTTTCCCAGCAACCACGCCACCCTGGCCGCCGGACTCGCGGTCGGCCTGGCCCTGCTCCGTCCCCGCCTCGCCGCGGTGACGCTGCCGCTGGCCGCGGTGGCGGCGCTGCTCCGGGTGATGGTGGGGGTCCACTACCCGCACGACGTGCTCGCCGGTGTGATCCTCGCCGCAGGCGTGGTGGTGGCGGTGCTGCTCGCACTCACGCCGCCGGCGCTGCGGCTGGTGTCGCCGCTGATCGAGCGCCTGGGCCGGAACGATTCCGACCCCGAGGGCCGGTACGGTCACCGTCCGGCCGCCCCCGCGGGCAGGCACCGAGCCGGCCCGTCCCTCCAGCACGGGCGGCCGGCGGGGGATCTGCCCGCTGAGCCACATTACTTCCGTCCTTTCCGGGCCGATCTCCCGCAGACATCGGACAACGGCCAGCACAGCGGACGCTTTTGATCCCGTTTTGATCCCGGACGTTTTGATCCGAGGCCGAAGGAGCCGTTGCGCGACGTTGAACATCCGTTTCCGGGAGGCGCGAAAGGCCGGAACTACGATGGGAACGGTGGTCGCGCGGGGATTCGCCGACCTCTCCCGCGTGGTGGGCGGACTCGAAGAGCCCGTACGGAGTTCGCCCTGAGTCCCGCGGGCGATCACACGGACCGATGGGGAAGGCTCCGATGGACGAGGCCGGGCTGCAGAGGCTCGTGGACCAGGTCGTGCTCGACCTGGGGGGTGCCTTCGGAGCGGCGACGGTCGTGCTCGGAGACCGGCTGGGCCTGTGGAAGGCGATGGTGGGGGCGGGCCCGCTCAGCCCCGGTGACCTGGCCTGGCGCACCGGCACCAACGAGCGGCTCGTCGCCGAATGGCTCGCGGCCCAGGCATGTGCCGGATACGTCCGCTACCAGGACGGCGCCTACACGCTGACCGACGAGCAGGCGACGGTGTTCGCCGACGAGACCAGCCCGGTGTTCATGACCGGGCTCGCCGAACTGATCTCCTCCGTCTACCGCGACGAGGCCGGGATCGCGGAGGCCTACCGAGGTGCCAGGAACCTGGCCTGGCCCGACCACGACCGGGCGCTGTTCAACGGCACCGAGCGGTTCTTCCGCCCCGGATACGCCGCCCATCTGCGAGACAGCTGGATTCCCGCACTCTCGGGCGTCGAGGGGAAACTGACCGCCGGGGCCCTGGTGGCCGACGTCGGCTGCGGGCACGGCGCCTCGACCATCGTGCTGGCGGAGGCGTACCCGAACTCGCGCTTCACCGGCTTCGACGCGCACGTGCCCTCGATCGTGCGGGCCCGCGAGCTGGCACTGCAGGCCGGGGTCACGGACCGGGTGAGTTTCGAGACGGCCTACGCCGACGACTACCCGGGGGCCGGCTACGACCTGGTCTGCCTGTTCGACTGCCTGCACGATATGGGCGACCCCGTTGCCGCGCTACGGCACGTGCACTCCACCCTGGCACCCGACGGCACCGTGTTGCTGGTCGAGCCGTTCGCGCACGGGCGGCTGCCGGACGACCTCAACCCGGTGGGCCGGCTCTTCTTCAACGCCTCGGCCACCATCTGCGTACCCAACGCGCTCGCCCAGGGCGGCACCGAGGCCCTGGGCGCGCAGGCCGGGCGGGAACGACTCTTCGAGGTGGCCCGGCAGGCGGGTTTCACCCGGCCCCGCCAGGCGACCGCCACCCCGTTCAACCTGGTCCTGGAACTGAAACCGTAGCGGCCGTCGGTCTGCGCCGACCCCCGCGGGTCAGGACACCCGGGATGGGGCGGCGGTCCAGGTGTCGCAGGCGGCGGGGGAGACCGCACGGTAGCCGCGTTCGAACCAGCGGACCCGGTTGGCGCCGCTGCCGTGGGTGTGGCGCTCACCCTCGTCACCGCTGGCGCGGAGCGTCTCGGACAGCACCTTCCAGTCCTGCTCGGTACGTGGCAGGGAGTCCCGTACGCTGCCCAGGAACACCCCCGACAGGCAGTCGGCCTGGAGTTCGTAGCGGCGGCGGAGTTCGGCCTGGCGGGGGAGGTCGGCGTGGGCGCGCCTCTCGTAGCGGTCCCAGACGCCGGTGAGGCTCTGCAGGTGGTGGCCGTACTCGTGGGCCGCCACCTTGAAGGGGTACAGATCGGTGCGGTCCTCGATCCAGGCGCCGGTGAGCAGGAACACCAGCGTGGCTCGTTTCGTGCAGTAGAAGGCGTCCGCGTCCTGGGGCCAGGGTATTCCGCAGACGCGCCGCGCGGGCTCGGAGTAGAGGCGGACCGTGGGCGTGCGGAACCGCAGCCCGGCCCGAGCGAAGTGGGCGGACCACGAGGTGTTCAGACATTTCATGACCGCGGTGAGGTACTCGCCCGGCTGCGGAACGCCTCTGTCGACGAGCGGCGGCTCCGGGCACGAGGTGGCCGCCAGCCTGCCGGACTTCAGCAACGAGGGCTTGGGGGCGGAGGCCTGCGCGACTCCGGCGGGCAGGACGGCAAGACACACGGCGACCAGCGGGACCCAACGTCGGAGAGGTCGCCGGAAACCGGCGCGGGGCGGGAGGAAGCGCATGATCGGACAGCTTAGAACTCCCGGCGCCTTTGCCGCGCACGCGCACGCGACTCGCGCCGGCCCGTCGTCCGGGTGGCGATCGGCGGATCAGCGTGTTGAGGCGCCGTCCCATCCTCGCGCCGCAGGGCTCACGTCCTCCGCCGCCTGGCGGGCGTTCCCCGGCGTTACGCCGAAGGCCCGTTTGAACGCGCGGCAGAACGCCGCCTCGGACCGGTAGCCGAAGCGGCGGGCGACCACCGAGAGCGGCTCCGATGTCTGCCGAAGGTGCATGCGGGCCAACTGCATGCGCCAGTGGGCGAGATAGCGCATGGCGGGCTCGCCGGCCAGGTCGGTGAAGCGCGCCGAGAAGGCCGAGCGCGACATGCCGACCTCCTGCGCGAGCGAGGCGACGCTCCACTGCCGTTCGGGCGCGCGGTGGATCAACGCGAGCGCCCGCCCCACCTGCTCGTCGCGCAGGGCGGCCAGCCAGCCCTGATTCGCCTCGGGCGCCGAGTCGAGCCAGGAACGGATCGCCTGGATGACGAGGATGTCGGCGAGCCGGGTGATGACGGTCTCCCCGCCCGGTCGCAGGGCGAGAGCCTCGCGGGAGATGAACTGGAGCGTGCTGTTGAGCCAGTTGGCGTCGTCGTCCCAGGCGTCGATGTGCAGCACCTCGGGAAGCTGCGAGACGAGGCGCTGGGCCGCCACATGGTCGAAGCGCACGACACCGTAGGTGGCGTGCGTGCAATCCCCGCCGCCACCGTGGCGCATGATCTCGTAACACTCGCTGACCTGCTCGACCGGTATGTCGAAGAGCGGTTCGGTGTCGGCGTCGGGACCGCTCCGCAGCCGGTGCGGGGTGCCGTGCGGGATCAGGGTGAGGCTGCCCTGCCGGAGCAGGCGCGGCTCGGTTCCGTCGACCTCCAGCAGGCAGCGGCCCGCGGTGACGACCAGCAACGTCATCGACCCGTCGAGCGCCGGTACGTCGACCCCCCACGGCGCGGTGAGTTCGGCACGACAGTAGAGGGTGCCGGTCAGCCGGAGCAGGTGCAGGGTCTCACCCAGCAGGTCGGCGGGAGCCGGAAACGGGCGAGGGGCACTCGGCATAGCCGTCATGGTGTCACCGCTCTCGACCAACCGTCCACAAGGCTGGACGAACAGCAAAGAAGGGCGGATTTTTTTCTATTGTTAGTCCAGAAGTGCCGCACAAGACTGGACTCACCAGCAACCAAAGGAGCATCCAGAGCATGCGGCGACCCCATACCCTCGTCATCGGCTCGACAGGCAAGACCGGCCGGCGAATCGTGCAACGGCTCGCCGAGCGCGGCCACCCGGTCAGGGGCGGCTCGCGCCACCTCGACCCGCCCTTCGACTGGGAACGGCCCGACACCTGGCCCCAGGCGCTGCGCGGCGCCGAATCCGTCTACATCTCCTACTTCCCCGACCTCGCGGCGCCCGGCGCCCCGGCCGCGATCGAGGAGCTGACCGCGTGCGCGGCCGACGCGGGCGTCCAGCGGCTGGTGCTGCTCTCCGGCCGGGGCGAGCCCAACGCGCAGCGCTGCGAGCGGATCGTCAGCGAGTCCGGCCTGAGCCACACGCTCATCCGGACGAGCTGGTTCTCGCAGAACTTCAGCGAGGGCCACCTACGGGATTCGGTGCTCGGCGGTGTGATCGCGCTGCCGGCCGGCGAGGTCGCGGAACCGTTCGTCGACGTCGACGACATCGCCGACGTCGCGGTCGCCGCCCTCACCGACGACCGTCACTCCGGCCGGCTCTACGAGCTCACCGGGCCACGCCTGCTGACCTTCCACGAGGCCGCGGCCGAGATCGCGAAGGCCGCGGACCGGCAGGTCGAGTACGTCGCCGTCTCCCCGGAGGTGTTTCACGCCGCCCTGGAGCAGAGCGTCGGGCTCGGCTATGCCGACCTGCTCACGGACCTGTGCAAAGAGGTGTTCGACGGACGCAACGCCTCGCCGGCCCACGGCGTGCGCGAGGCGCTCGGCCGCGAGCCCCGCGACTTCACCGACTTCTGCCGTACGGCCGCCGCCTCCGGGGTGTGGAGATGACGAGCCCGCCGTACCTGCCGGAGGGAGCGGTGAAGATGCGGAACGCGAGACCGCTGAGACTCGTCCTGTTCGTGTCCGGTGTGGTGGCGATCGGGATCGGCGCGGCGACACTGTTCGCGCCCGCGGCCTTCCACGGCACCAACGGCATCGAACTCGGGAGCGACGCCGGCCTGCTCAGCGAGACCCGGGCCGCGGGCGGCGCACTGCTGGCGGCCGGTGTGCTGGTCGTGCTCGGCGCGTTCGTCGCACGGCTGGCCTTCACCGCCACGGTCGTCGGTGCCGCGACCTACCTCGCTTACGGTCTGTCCCGCCTGCTGAGCATCGCGCTGGACGGGATACCGGCGAGCGGGCTGGTGCTCGCGGCCGCGCTGGAGATAATCATCGGGCTGGCCTGTGTCTTCGTCCTCGTGCGGTATCGCCACCATGGCGGACGAGAGACCTCGGCCTGAGCGGTCAGTGGCGGGACAGGGTGCGGGTGATGCCGGTGGCGATGGTGGTGACCAGCACCCAGCCCGCGATCACCAGCCCGTAGGCGACCCACTGGCCGGCGCCGACGGGCTGGTACGCCTTCTCCTGCCCGAAGTCGATCACCGGGAGCAGCAGATCCAGCGTGTAGAACAGCGCGTTGAAAACGGGACCCTTGCCGGGTTCGGCGCGGGGCGGGTTGTGCACGGCGAACACGACGGCACCGGTGACGAGCAGGGTCAGAAACCACAGGGCGGCACGGACCGGACGGTAGCCGTACCCGACCGTGACGTCCTGCAGCCACCCCCAGGCCCGCGCGTACCGCGGCAGCGCGGCGCGCTGCCGTCGCTGCTTGACCAGCAGCACGGTACGGGCGTCGACGTCCTGACCCAGCCGCCGGTAGGTGGCGGCGAGCTGCTCGTACGGCTGCGGCACGTATCCGTCGGGGTCGTCCCGCAGCCAGGCCAGGCGCCGGGCGGCGGGCAGCCTCGGTTCCAGGGCCTCGTAGCCGAGACCGTCCTGGCGACGCGGCGACCAGGTCGCGGGGTCGTCGCGGATGACCCCGATCTGGGCGTGCCGCAGGTCGACCTCGCCCTCGGGCGGCTATGCAGGGCGCAGGTCCAGCTCGCGGGTCTGTAGTTGCCGGGCGTTCAGGGCGTTGCCGCCCGGTGCGGACAGGGTCGCGTCGTGCAGGTTCAGATACCGGTCGATCCGGGCCCCGATCAGGGTGAGCTCGCCTTCCGCGAGGAAGCCGCGCCCGCACTCCAGGCCGGCGCCGACGCTCGCCCCGGCGAGATCGAGCGCCTGGCCACCCGGGTTGCTCAGCCGGGCACCGCTGAAGTCGGCGAACGTCCCGATGCGCGCGTCGGCGAGACGGACCGCGCCGTCGGCCCGGAACCCCTTGGTGCACGACAGCCCGCCGCCGACGCTCACCCCGTCGGCATCGAGCACGACCCCGCCGGGCGCGGCCAGGCTCGCGCCGACCAGGTCCAGCGACCCCGAGACGCGCGCCTGGGAGAGATCCACCCGCCCCTCGGCGCTGAGCTCGTCCGCGTCGAAGCTCCCCTCGACCTGCAGCTCCGCGGCCTGGAGCGCGTCACCGCCGGGACAGGTCAGGCGGGCGCCGCTCAGGCTGAGCTCCCGGTCGATCCGCGAGTTGGCCAGCCGTACGGTGCCCGTCGCGGTGAACCCGGCGCCCAGGTACAGCCCGCCCTCGGCGGTGATCCTGGAACCCCGGAAGACCATCTGACCGGGATGGTCGATCGTGGTCCCGGTGAAGCCGAACGGCCCGGTCACCCGGGCGTTGCGCAGGCTGACCATCCCGGTGACCGTCATCCACCGGCAGAAGACGCTCCCGTCGGCGATCAGCCCGTCCATGTTCAGCGCGCTCCGGCCGGAGGCCGCCAGACGGGCATGATCCAGAATCACGGTGCCGCTCACCTTGACGTTGGAGAAGCTGACCTGGTCCGTGGCGCCGAGCCCGATCGCGGCGATGCCCCGCCCCGCCTGGAGCCGGTCGCAGTCGATCTCCAGGCTCCGCGCGTGGCTCAGCGTGAGGCTTCCGGCGAGCTGGGCTCCGCGCAGTTCCACCGGGCCGGTGAACACGCATCCCTCCAGCAGCAGATGCCCGTCGACCTGCGCGTTGGAGGCGTACAGGCCCGGCAGGTGGGAGCCGTTGAAGCTCAGCTGCGGGCAGCGCGCCCAGTGCAGGCTGGGTTTCTCCGCGAAGAAGCAGGACAGGAACCGGGCGGAGTGGCGGAGGGTGGAGTAGGCCAGGTTCACCCACTCGGTGATCCGGGCCCCCTTGATCCGGAGCGCCGGGATCCGGTGCGACCGGGGCGGCTCCTCGCTCATCAGCAGGACGGCGATCACCCTGGCCCGGACCGTCCGCCCCTCGTCCCAGGCCGCCCCTGCCGCCGGGTCGTCCTCCTCCGGCTTCCCGGTGGTGAAGTCGACCTCCTCCCCAAGTGGAAACGCCTCCCACACCCGGCGCTCCGCCTCGGACAAGTCCTCAACCCGCACATCGCCCCCCTTTGCCCAAACACTGCCACCTTTTGATCGTTTGCGTCCAGAGAAGGGTTGTCTGGTGGCGGCTTCGGCGGTTGCCAGGCGGCCGGGCGGTAGTTCAGGGCGATGGCGCCGGAGCCGAAGGCCGCGCTGCCGGCCGGTTTCCGATCCCGGAGGCTCGCCCCACCGCCGGGCACGGGCGACGGGGCGAGCGACCCGGTGTCAGTCCTGTGGCACGCGGAGAGCCCTGGCGGCGGTGACCATGTTGCGCAGGGAGGCACTGGTCTCGGGGTAGCCGCGGGTCTTCAGGCCGCAGTCGGGGTTGACCCACAGGCGGGTCGGGTCGACGGCCTGAAGGGCGCGCCGCAGGTTCTGCTCGATCTCCTCGGAGGACGGGACGCGGGGCGAGTGGATGTCGTAGACGCCGGGGCCGATGCCGCTCTGGTAGCCGGCGTCGCGCAGGTCGGCGACGAGTTCCATGTCGGAGCGGGCGGCCTCGACGCTGGTGACGTCGGCGTCGAGGTCGCCGATCGCACCGATGATCTCCCCGAACTCGGAGTAGCACATGTGGGTGTGGATCTGGGTGGAGTCGGCGACTCCGCAGGTGGCCAGCCGGAACGCGCCGACGGCCCAGGCCAGATAGGCGGCGTGCTCGTCCCCGCGGAGCGGCAGGAGCTCGCGCAGGGCGGGTTCGTCGACCTGGATGATGCGGATTCCTGCGGCCTCCAGATCGTGGATCTCGTCGCGGAGGGCGAGGGCGACCTGGCGGGCGGTGTCGGCCAGGGGCTGGTCGTCGCGGACGAACGACCAGGCGAGCATGGTGACCGGGCCGGTGAGCATGCCCTTGACGGGCCTGTCGGTGAGGGACTGCGCGTAGGTGGCCCAGCCGATCGTCATCGGCTCCGGCCGGAAGACATCGCTGTGCAGGATCGGCGGACGGACGCAGCGCGACCCGTAGGACTGGACCCAGCCGTGATCGGTGGCGGCGTACCCGTCGAGCCGTTCGGCGAAGTACTGCACCATGTCGTTGCGTTCGGGCTCGCCATGGACGAGGACGTCCAGGCCGAGTTCCTCCTGCAGGGCGATCACCCGCTCGACCTCCTCCCTCATGGCCTGCTGGTAGGCCGCGTGGGTGAGCTGCCCGGCCTTGTGGGCGGCGCGGGCCTTGCGGATCTCGGGGGTCTGCGGGAACGAGCCGATCGTGGTGGTCGCCAGGTCCGGCAGGCGCAGCGCGGCCCGTTGGGCGGCGAACCTCGCGGCCCGGTCGCCACGGCGGACGCCGTCGCCGAGCATGTCGAGACGGGCCCGGACCCGGTGGTCGACCGTGGCGGTCTCGACCTCGGTGGCGGGGAGCGGGCCGGGGGCACCGGAACGCGAGGCCCGGCCGAGGGCGACGACTTCGGCGACCTTCTGCCGGGCGAAGGCCAGACGACCCCGGACGGCCGGGTCCAGCGCGGTCTCGGCGTCCAGGTCGAGCGGGACGTGCAGCAGCGAGCAGGAGGTGCTCACCTCGACCTGGTCGGCCAGGCCGAGCAGGACCGCGCAGGTCGCCTTCGCCCGCTGAACGTCGGTACGCCACACGTTGCGGCCGTCCACCACCCCGGCGACGACGGTCTTGCGGGGTAGTCCGCCGACGGAGGCGAGCACGCCGAGATTGCCCGGCCCGGCGACGAAGTCCAGACCAACCGCCTCGACACGGGTTGCGGCCAGCATGCGCAGCGCGTCCGCGTCGACCGTACCGAAGTAGGTCGCCACCAGGATCCGGGGCCTGTTGGGCAGCTCGCCGAGACGTTCGTAGACGCGGGCGAGCGCGGCGATCTCCTCGGCGTTCCGGTCGGCGACCAGGGCGGGCTCGTCGAGCTGTACCCACCGCGCGCCCGCCCCGGCGAGCCGTTCCAGCAGGTCGGCGTAGACCTCGACGAGCTCGTCGAGCAGGCCGAGAGGCCGGAATCCGGCGGGCGCGCCGGGCGAGGCCTTGGCGAGCAGCAGATAGGTGAGGGGACCGACCAGCACCGGGCGGGTCTCCACCCCCAGGGCCCTGGCCTCCGCGTATTCGACCAGCGGCTTGGACCGTGCCCCGTCGGCCAGCCGGAACCGGGTGTCCGGCCCCACCTCGGGCACAATGTAGTGATAGTTGGTGTCGAACCACTTGGTCATCTCCAGCGCCGGGACGTCCTGGACGCCGCGGGCCATGGCGAAGTACCGGTCCAGGCCGGTCAGGTGCCGGTAACGGCCGGGCACCGCGTCGACCATGACGCTGGTGTCGAGTACCTGGTCGTAGAGGGAGAACGTGTTCGACGGGATCGTGTCGAGGCCCGCGTCGCGCAGGCCCGTCCAGACCTCCTGGCGCAGGACCTCGGCCGTCTTCGCCAGGGCGGTGGCGTCGGAGCGCCCGGCCCAGTAGTCCTCGGTGGCGAACTTCAGTTCCCGGTGTGTCCCGATACGGGGGTATCCGAGGATCGTCGTTTGCATGGCAGCTTCCCTCGCTGAGCCACGGGCGGCCGGGCAGGAGGGAAGGAGCGCGCGGCGCGCGTCCCTGGCCCTCCCACGAGGCCGCGGACCACCGCGCGCCGAACGGCGCACGGGCGGAGGCAGGTCTTCGGACTCGCGGGCGCCACACCTGGGACAGGCATGTCCTACTGGCCGTCGCTTCCCAGGCCCAAAGGCCCAGTGCGTGGTGACGGCGGTCGTTCCCACTCACCGCTGCGGGGCAGTCCCGGATTCCCACCGGGTTCCCTCTTACGACATCCAGATCCCAGGGACCTGGATGAACCATCCGCGCCCAGGAGTCTAACCGGGCGGGCGGCATTTATCCCGTTGAGTTCTCGGAGACGATCTGTAGGTTGTCAGCATGTCTTCGTCGCTTCGCCTGGAGAAGGTCACCGCGGACAACGTCGAGGCCGCGTGCCGGCTGAAGGTGCGACCCGACCAGGAGGAGTTCGTGGACCCGGTCGCGTGGTCACTCGCCGAGGCGTACGCGCAGCCTGAGATCGCCTGGCCTCGACTGATCTTCGACGGCGAGCAGCTGGTGGGCTTCGTCATGGGCTTCTTCATGGTCCGTTTCAACCCGGACGATCCGGATGACACGCCCCGCTGTGGAATCTGGCGGCTGAACATCGCCGCCGATCAGCAGGGGCGGGGATATGGCCGCTTCGCGGTGGAGTCCGTGTGCGCGGAGGTCCGCAGACGTGGGCAGACCCGCGCGACGGTTACCTGGGCTCAGGGAGAGCAAGGGCCCGAGCGCTTCTACCTCCGGCTCGGCTTTCGCCCGACCGGCGAGAAGAGCGGCGATCAGGTCGTCGGCGAGCTGGCCCTGACCGGGCACCGAGATGGATTCCAGATGGGTCCGGCCGAGGTCCGCCGCCTGACGGCCGAGGACTGGAGGACGTTCCGTGATGTCCGGCTCGCGGCACTGGCGGACGCACCGGAGGCCTTCTCCTCCTCACTCGGGCGGGAACAGGCGTACGACGAGGCACGGTGGCGTGCCGGGATGCTGCCGGAGCGCGGGGTGAAGGCGGTCGCGGTCGTTGAGGGCCGGGTGGCCGGGGTCGCCGGCGGCTGGGTGCCCGAAGACCGGGGTGGGGCGGTCGAGGTGTACGGCATGTGGGTCGATCCGGCCGTGCGAGGCGCCGGGGTCGGTGCCCTGCTCGTCGAGGAAGTCGTCGCGTGGGCCGCCGAGCACGGGCATCGGAGGGTCGAGCTGTGGGTCGTGGACGGCAACGACGGGGCGGCCCGGCTGTACCGGCGCCTGGGCTTCGAGGCCACCGGCGAGTCCGAGCCGCACACCAACGACCCCGGCGTCCACGAACGGCTCATGGTCCGCGTGCTCGACGCCGGGCCCCGGGGCCCTCACGGCACCTGAGGATTCGTTAGGGCTGGGAGGCTTCGCCGGCGAGCTCAGGCGGCCGGTGTGTTGGAGAGGCAGACGCGGCAGCCTTTGTGTCAGTGGTTCGCCACCCCTCACCCGGTGCCGAGTGTCCTTTCGAAGATGCCGTAGGCGTCCGGGGTGAACAGTACGAACCGCAGGTCCGTGACCTGTGTCGGTGCGCTGCGTACGGTGCCGAGCGCGATGCGGGCGGCGTCGTCGATGGGCCAGCGGTAGATCCCGGTGGATATCGCGGGGAAGGCGACGCTGGTCGCGCCCAGCTCGTCGGCGACCCGGAGGGATTCGCGGTAGCAGGAGGCCAGCAGGTGCGAGCGGTCCTCGGTGGGAGAGAAGACGGGGCCGACGGTGTGGATGACCCAGCGGGCCGGCAGGTCGCCCGCGACGGTGGCCACGGCCTGGCCGGTCGGCAGCCCCTTGCCGTAGTGCGAGGCGCGCAGCTCGCGGCAGGCGGCCAGGATCGCGGGGCCGCCACGCCGGTGGATGGCCCCGTCGACCCCGCCGCCTCCCAGCAGCGAGGAGTTGGCGGCGTTGACGACGGCGTCGACCCGCTGCGCGGTGATGTCCCCTTGGACCAGCGTGATCTGCACGAAGCCGAGTCTGCCAGTGGAACCTCGATTTCCGGCACCGATTCCACCGGCTTGACGCGGGTCCTCGCGCACCCGCTGAACCTCAGCCAGGAAGAGCGCGAGGTTCCGCCGGAGCGCCGGAGCGCTCGGCCACGTCGATCGCGGCGGCGGCCAGGGCCAGCACGGGGAAGATCGCGTGTGACGGTACCCGGTAGACTCCCCGCTCGGGCTGCTCGACCAGCCCGGCCGAGGCCAGCGTCTTGAGGTGGTGGTACAGCTGGCCGGGGGAGGCGAGGGCCAGCTCGGCCTGCAGGTCGGCGACCGGCTTGGGCCCGACGACCAGCAACTGCAGGATCTCGAAGCGCGCCGGATGCCCGGCGGCGGCCAGCACCGCGGCCAACGGCCCGGTCGGCTGCTGAAGCAACCAGCCGGGGCTGCGGGTCACCTCCCACAGCCACTGGTAACCGCCGAGTCTGGCCTGGCCGCCGTAGGTGATCAGGCCGGTGTCGTCGCCGACCGCCGGTGGCTTGGGGACGGTGAGCGCGGCCTCGAGGGCGGCGACCCGTGCCTCGAGGTCCTGGAGCCGGTCGTCGACACTGGTCAGGGTTGCCTCACTTCAATGCTGTGCGGACTTTCGCGAAGAAGACGGGATCGGTCGCCATCCGCACAATGAACTGCTGATGAGCATAGCTGCGCATCCCGGAGAACCAGGTCGCCTCAGGCAGTCGCCGCAGGGCGAGGACGATCTCGCGGGGCTTCTCACCTGGCCGGACGATGTACATGGCCTCGCTGATGACGCCGGGCAGCGCGCCACCCTTGGTGCCGATGAGGAGCGTGCTGGGGTCGGCGCCGGGCTGGCGCATCGGCCACTCCAGGTGCTTGCTCGCCGTCTTGTCCTTCCTGAGTCCGGCGAGCACCTCGCGCAGAACGCCAGGTTCGACGCGGGTCACGGTTTCGGCCCAGGTGGCCTGCTGGGCAAAGCCGGGGAGCGTGGGCCGCACCTGCGTACCGGCCTTGACGTAGTTCTTCAGACAGACGTCGGCGGGCAGCGTGCAGCCGCCGAAGGCGCGTAGTATCTCGCCGTTGATGGTACCGACGCCGGTCTGCGCGATCTTGCGCAGCGCGCCGGGGCCGAGGCGGTCACGCAGCAGGTCGGCGGCGGCGTTGTCACTCTCCTCGATCATGGCGGAGACGACCTGGTCGAGCGTGACGCTCGCACCGGGCTTGAGCCGTTCGAGTGCCGCTTCGTGGGCACCACCATCGGTGCCGGGCAGGTGGTAGGCGTTCCACAGGGCCACGGAGACGCGTTCGCCCGGCTTGACCCTTCCCTTGCGGACGGCGTCGGCGTAGGCGGCGAGATGGATGATCTTGGTGGTCGACGCCACAGGGGTGAGGCGATCGGCGTTGTGGCTGATGCCCTGGGTCACCAGCGCGACGTCGTCGGGGTGGGCCTGGATGTAGGCGAGTACGGCCTCAACGTCCTTGAGTTCGGCGGGGTCGGCGCCGGCACCGGTCATCGGGGCCACCAGCGCTGTGGTCAGGAGCATGCTGAGGATGGGTTGCATTCCTCGATTTAACCATAAATTCGAAATTTCGGAATATCGAGTTTTGAGGCTGACGGGTAGTGGCCGCGGTCACTGCCCGATGATGAGCGTCGATCGCCGACCGGTGAGGCGATGACCTGCCGGGTGCCTCACTGAGAAGTGGTCGACTACGGAAGGGGTGGGGACCTTCTTTGCCGGAGAGGTGGCCGGGGGCGGCGGCGACCGGTTATCGCCCTCCTGCTCGGTGCCCTGGAGGCAGGCTGACGAGACACGACCAGGCCGGGACGTGTCGCGGGTACGCCGTTGTCCACCGATGAAAGAGGATCTCGGATGGGCGAGGCCGACATCGCGCGATTCCGCGCCACGGTTCAACTCGGCCGTAGTAGTTCGACGAGCTCCGGGGCGATGCCGGGGAATTTCCGGTCCGCGGTGAGCAGTGCGTCGGCCCCCACCGTACGGGCGGTCGCGATGATGAGGGCGTCCGGTACCCGGATTGTCAGGTCCGCGGCTCTGAGCAGGGCCGCGCTCTCGGCCGTCGCCTCGTCCACCTCGACGATCCGGTCGATGACGGCGGCACGGAACGCCTCAAGCATCTTCTCGGCCGCGGCCCCCTTGCGGACCGCACCGACCCGCAGTTCGCTCCAGGTGATCACGGAGACGGCGAACGAGGCCGCCTTGCCCTCCCAGCGGCGGACCGCGTCACCGGCGTGGCCGTGCAGCGCGTCGTCAGGATTGAGCAGGCCGGCGATGACGTTGGTGTCGAGCATCACTGTTGGCACCGGTCAGCTCCAGCTCTCGCGACTCGTCTCGACGTCCACGGCCTCGGTGAAGCCGGGGATGGTGCCGATCACTCCGTCGAGACGGCTGCGGTGTCGCCGGATGATGATCTGGCCACCCTCTTCTGCGATGTCAACCGGATCCCCCGCGTGCAGGCCGAGCTTGCGCAGCACCGCCGCGGGCAGGGTCACCTGGTTCTTGCTGGAGATGCGCGCCGGCCCCGTACGCCTGGCGCGTGTTCTCTTGCCGTGCTCCATAACCTTTACTGTAGCCATCACAAGTAAAGGCTGAACGGCGTTACCTTGGGTGTGTGGGTGATTTCGAAAAGTTACCACCCCTCGCCGGTCAGGTGAACCTGAGCGTGATGGCGTCGCTGTGTCCGGACCAGTTCAACGTCAGACGCCAGCACCCAGCCTTGGGCAGGTTGACCGACGAAGGCCCGGGGCCTCCGTCGATCTCGCGGACCACCGACGTCGTCGTCCCGTCCAGCGTCGCCTTGATGGTCAGCGGCCGCATCGGCTGCTGCGGCAGCCGCGAGACCCAGAGAATCTTGTTCGTGACCTCAGGATCGGGGGAGGCCACCAGCGGATGGCTGAACAGCACGGCGATGATGTCGCCGTGCTCGCCGAACACGTGGGCCACGCCTGAGCCGTCATCGCTGAACCCGCTCCTCGCCCAGGTGGGCAGCGCGTCCCGGGTGACGGTGGAAACGCACGCGCCCGCCGGCGGCCGGGCGCCTTCGGCTCTGGGCGCCGGACCGCTCGCCGAGCATCCTGCAGCCAGCATGACGAGTGCGCCGATGGCCGGCAGGCCATATTTGATCGCGGTCATGCTCCATCCTCCACGATGTAGAAAGATCCTCTCGTGTGGATTGTCCGCTGCGGACCGAAAGAAGGCCAGGGCGCTGTGAGCCCCCCAGGGACACTGTCGACCAGCTCGCCGAGCACCGCACTGAAGCCACCCGGCATCTCCTGGAGGAATAGTGCCGGCCGACTACGAAGGCGAACCGGCCCGGGACCGGACCTCGGAGCCGGGATGCTCGTGGCCACGTGGCCACGGCGCCGACCGCTCGGGGGGTGGGACGGAGCCCTCCCCCCTGGGGCGGCCCGGCTGAAGCCGGGGTCGGGTCAGGACACGCGCAGCGCGGCGATGAACCATTCGAAGGCAGGGACACCGGGCGGAAACGGCGGCCTGTCGTTGAGCACGCCCACGAGCTGCCAGTACCGCTCCACCCGGCGGTCGGTGAACGTCTCCACCTGGTCGGCCACCCGGGTACGGTCTCCGGCGGGCAGCTCCGGATCCACGATCCGATCCAGGATCGCCCTGCCCTCGGCCGACTCGGGGCTGATGCCGTCAGCCACCGCTCTCCCGGCGTGCTCGAGGACCAGAGTGGGGTCGTACGGCTGCGGCCCGGACTCGTCGCCGGGTGTGGCGCCGGCCACCGCCATCTGGCGTACGCGTTCCTGGAAGCCGGTGTCACCCACGAGTTCGGCGAGTTCCAGCCAGGCCTCCACCTGTTCCGGGGTGGGATCGTCCGGCAGCTCTGCCGGGATCTGGCGCATCGAGGCCGCGATGTGGGCCCCGGGCGCCTGCGGGTCGATGCCGTCGAACGTACGGTCGACGAAGTCGTCGATCATTCGCTGCCGTTCCTGAGCGGACAGGCGGATCAACTTGTGCATGAGCATCATCTCCTCGGTCGTGCTTTCCTGTTGGGCGATCGACCGCAGCACTGCCCGGCGCAGCTGGAGGGAACGGATCTGGGTGTCCAGCGCCCGCACATGTGCCCGCGCGACATCGGCCACCGTGCACTGCCTGGTAAGGACCTTCTGGACGGTGTCGAGGTCCAGCCCCAGTTCGCGTAGCGTTCGCACCAGGTCAAGCCGGGCCACCGCCTCCATGTCGTACAGGCGGAAGCCGCCCACCGACCGGCGCGTCGGCGGGATGACATCGATGTCGGACCAGAAGCGGATCGTACGCACCGACAGGCCCGTACGATCGGCGAGCTGTCCGATGGTGAGCAGCTGGTCGCGGTCGTTCACCACAGCAGCATCAACCCTCCAGCCACTGGAGAGTCAAACCGATTACGCGGTTCCTCGGGTCGATGGCCATCGGTCACCGAGCCAGGTCGCGGTTCCGAGGAGGTTCGTCACGACACCGCGTTGACCTGACCGGGCGGGAATCAGTGCACGATCCGGTTCGGCCCCGGCTCCTGACCGGCATCCGGCGAGAGGGCCCTACTCGGCAGGATCAGTGATCCGGTGGCCGAGGACAAGGCTTGATCTTGTGCGGTGGTGATTCTGTCGGTGGCGAGTCGTACGGTGGCGGCGTGATCATTATTTCGGGTTGGATCAGGGTTGATCCCGGTGCTCGTGACGCCTATCTGCGGGGCTGCGTCAGCATGGTCGAGCAGGCGCGTGCCTCGGCCGGCTGCCTCGACTTCGCGCTCGGCGCCGACCTCGTCGAAGCCGATCGGATCAACGTCTACGAGCGCTGGGAGTCCGAGGAGAGTCTCGACGCCTTCCGAGGCTCCGGGCCGAGCGACGACCAGACGGTGATGATTCGCGACGCCGAGGTGGCCCGCCACCAGATCTCCGGAGTCGGCCCCGCCTGAGCGGGTCAGCCAGGCCAGCCGGCCGGATTCGAACACGTCTCGCGTGAGATTTTCGATCCGGTGTCCGGGAAAGTTCCATAGCGCTCGTGGTGCAGGTGGGCGAAGAAGTAACACATCTCCTCGCACTCGGCATCCAGCACCGCCTTCTTCGGATCCTCGGCCACCGCGGCGTAGAAGTCGCGGCCCAGCGCGACGATGAAGCCGCGCGCATAGAGGAAACCGTCATCGGAACCGTCGGTGACCGCGTGGATGTCCGCGCGGTCGATGTCATGGAGCTTGGCCTCGACCACCCGGTCGAGGTCCGTCAGCTCGTCCGCCGACAATCCCTCGCTGATGGAGCCGAGGTTGCCCAGGAACTCCTTCAGAGCGGCTTCGACCACGGCAAACGGCGGCTTGCCGTAAAGGTCCTCGTCGGGGGCAGGCGTCCGCTGTGCCAGCTCCCGCCGCGCCTGATTGACGTCCACGCCCAGCGGTGCCCAGGCCGCCTCCACCAGGCCCCAGAAACCTTCCTCGTCCTTCATGCTCGTCGCCCCTCTCCGTGACCAACCCTGCGATCTGTTCCGCCCACACAACCAGGAGGCACTGACAATCAGCCCCGTCCGGGCGATGACCAGCCAATATCGGTTGGTGCTGAAGGTTCCACGCCTTCTCCTACCCCCTCTCTGCCAACTGCTATGA
>NZ_JBEXUE010000012.1:0-56739 GCF_040614275.1 Streptosporangium sp. NPDC006013 | reverse complement strand
CCACCCCGATGAAAGGGCAGGTTGGACAGGGTTGTGCTTCATGCACTGGCTTTTAACACACTGTTGAGTTCTCAAGAAACGGACGCGTACACCGTTGCCCGCAGACCCGCGTTCGCGGTGTCTCAGACTTCGGGGCGTTCCATTCCGTGTCACCATCTTATCGGATCTGCCGGGTTTGTGTCAACTTGTCGGCTTCCCGACCATCGACCCAGCCCCGCCGAATCCGCTAGGATTGCGGCCACCCTGTCTCCAGGGCAACCCCTCTAACTTACTCCAACATCCGACCGGTGTCCAATTCGTGCAGACACGCCCGATTTGCCAGATTTTCAGAGGGGGCTGCAGGACTTTGCCCTGCCTGAAGAACTCTAGCAGCCTCCTAGGGCCACCATGACCAACTTCCTGGTAACAACTAGGTCTTCCCTGGGACTCAAGCTCCCAAACACGAGAACCCGGAGTCAAAAGACTCCGGGTTCTCGGCTCGCCCCAACTTCCTGACCTGGGCTGTTCCCCTCCCAGCCACCGGCTGGAACTCCGGGTCAGGACTCTCGCACTGCTCTCGAACTCAGGCCATCGGCCAGTCAGCTCGCCGGCAACGCCGCCAGCTGAGCGAGCAACCGCGCGATGTCCTGGTCGGCCTGTGCGGCACGGGACCGCACCTTGGTCACCACATCGTCCGGCGCCTTGGCCATGAACTGCTCATTGCCGAGCTTGGCCGCGACCTGGGCCGCCTCCTTACGCGCCACCGCGAGATCCTTCTCCAGGCGCTTACGCTCGGCAGCCACATCGATCGTCCCCGCCGTGTCGATCTCCACGACAACCCCGCTCACATCGAGACGGGCGGTCGCGGCGAACGAATCGGACGGCTGGTCGAGCCGGAGCAACGACCGGATCGCCCCTTCGTGAGAGGCCAGAGCCGTACCGGCGAGCGAGAGCCGCGCGGCGACCCGCTGCCCTGGCTTGAGGCCCTGATCGGAACGGAACCTGCGCACCTCGGTGATCAGCCCCTGCACCGCGATGATCTCCTCCTCCGCCGAGGGATCACGCAATGACTCCTGGACCGTCGGCCATGGCGCGACCACGATCGACTCGTGCCCGGTGACCGCTCGCCACAGTTCCTCGGTGACGAACGGAACCAGCGGGTGGAGCAGACGGAGCAGCGAGTCGAAGACATGGCCCAGCACGAGCCGGGTGTGCTCCTGCCCGGAGGCGATCTGGATCTTGGCGAGTTCCACGTACCAGTCGCAGACCTCATCCCACGCGAAGTGGTAGAGCAGGTCAGAGACCTTGGCGAACTCGAAGTCCTCGAACGCGGCGTCCACCGACGCGACGATCTCCTGGAGTCTGGACAGGATCCACCTGTCGGCGGCGGTCAGTTCCTCAACCGGAAGCTCACCCGTCACGGCACCGTTCATCAGCGCGAAGCGAGTGGCGTTCCAGATCTTGTTACAGAAGTTGCGCGACCCTCCTGCCCATTCCTCGCTGATCGCCACGTCGGAGCCGGGGTTGGCTCCGCGTAGCAGCGTGAAACGGGTGGCGTCGGCGCCGAAGCGCTCGATCCAGTCAAGCGGGTCGACGACGTTGCCGAACGACTTCGACATCTTCTTGCCGTACTGGTCCCGGACCATGCCGTGCAGGGCCACGGTCCGGAACGGCGGCTCGCCGTCCATCGCGTAGATGCCGAACATCATCATCCGGGCGACCCAGAAGAACAGGATGTCGTAGCCGGTCACCAGGACGGAGGTCGGGTAGAACTTCGCCAGTTCAGGCGTCCTGTCCGGCCAGCCGAGAGTGGAGAACGGCCACAACCCGGAGGAGAACCAGGTGTCGAGGACATCGGGGTCCTGGACGTAGCCATCGGGTGCCTGCTCGTCGGGGCCGACGCAGACGACCTCACCATCGGGGCCGTACCAGACCGGGATGCGGTGCCCCCACCACAGCTGCCGGGAGATGCACCAGTCGTGCATGTCGTCGACCCAGTCGAAGTAGCGCTTGGCCAGCTCCGGCGGGTGGATCTTCGTCCGGCCGTCACGGACCGCGTCGCCCGCCGCCTTCGCCAGGGGCGAGACGTTGACGAACCACTGGAGTGAGAGCCGCGGCTCGACCACGGTCTTGCAGCGCGAGCAGTGCCCGACGGAGTGCAGGTAGGGGCGCTTCTCCGCCACGATCCGGCCATCGGCGCGTAGTGCGGCCACCACTGCGGGCCTGGCCTCGAAGCGGTCGAGCCCCTGGAACGGGCCGTGGGCCGTGACCACACCGCGCTCGTCCATGATCGTCAGGGACGGCAGCGAGTGGCGGCGTCCGATCTCGAAGTCGTTCGGGTCGTGCGCCGGGGTGACCTTGACCGCTCCGGTGCCGAAGGCCGGGTCGACGTGCTCGTCGGCGACGATCGGGATGAGGCGCCCGGTGAGCGGTAGCTCCACTTCCCTTCCGATCAGGTGCGCGTAGCGCTCGTCGGAGGGA
The DNA here is from genome assembly GCF_040614275.1 of Streptosporangium sp. NPDC006013. Classification (NCBI taxonomy): domain Bacteria; kingdom Bacillati; phylum Actinomycetota; class Actinomycetes; order Streptosporangiales; family Streptosporangiaceae; genus Streptosporangium; species Streptosporangium sp. NPDC006013. The sequence goes on along the minus strand of NZ_JBEXUE010000012.1, from coordinate 54,279 downwards.
TGCACGGCCACGGCGGTGTCACCGAGCATCGTCTCGGCCCGGGTCGTGGCGACCACGATGGAGTCGTCGCCGTCGCCGTAGCGGATCGAGACGAGCTCGCCCTCGTCCTCGCTGTGCTCGACCTCGATGTCCGAGAGCGCGGTCAGGCAGCGCGGGCACCAGTTGATGATGCGCTCGGCGCGGTAGATGAGCCCGTCGTCGAAGAGCCTCTTGAAGATCGTCTGAACGGCGTGGGAGAGTCCGGGGTCCATCGTGAAGCGCTCGCGTGACCAGTCGACGCCATCGCCGAGCTTCTTCATCTGGCCGAGGATCCGGCCACCGGACTCCTCCTTCCACTGCCAGACCCGTTCGACGAACGCCTCTCGGCCGAGGTCGTGCCGGGACAGGCCCTCCTTGGCGAGCTCGCGTTCGACGACGTTCTGGGTGGCGATGCCGGCGTGGTCCATGCCTGGCAGCCAGAGCGTCTCCTGGCCGCGCATGCGAGCGCGCCTGGTCAGCGCGTCCTGGATCGAGTGGTCGAGTGCGTGGCCGATGTGCAGGACACCGGTCACGTTCGGCGGAGGCAGGACGATGCTGTAAGGCTCGCGCTCGCCGCTCGGATCAGCGGTGAAGTATCCCTCCGATACCCAGCGCTCGTAGCTCCGGGTCTCCACGTCGGCAGGTGTGTACTGGGTGGGCAGCTCTGGCGTCGTCACGATGCCCAAGTCTAGGGATGTCCGCGCACTCGATGTTCCCCAGCCGAAGAGTTGCGACATGTTCCCCCATCTCGCGAGCCCCGCCATGCCATCGGCCCCGCGGACCGGCTGCGGAAATCGTCCGGCGAATGCGCCACCGGCCGGCCCGGCGGAAACCGCCGGAAACGGCGACGCCCCCGCAGGATCTCCCTGCGGGGGCGTCAGCCGTGAAAACCGGTTTGTCCAGGCTGGATCACGCGGACTTCTCGCGCGGCGGCCGCTGCTGCTTGTTGAGCTGGTCACGCGGCACGAGCGTGGGGTTGACGTGTTCGAGAACCGACTCGCGGGTGATGACGACGCGCGCCACATCCTGCCGCGACGGCACCTCGTACATCACCGAGAGGAGAACCTCCTCCAGGATCGCTCGCAGGCCACGGGCGCCGGTGCCGCGCAGGATCGCCTGGTCCGCGATCGCCTCAAGTGCGTCGTCTGTGAACTCGAGTTCGACATTGTCCAGCTCGAACAGGCGCCGGTACTGCTTGACCAGGGCGTTGCGCGGCTCGGTGAGGATCTGGATGAGCGCCTCACGGTCAAGGTTGTGAACGCTCGTGATGACCGGAAGCCGGCCGACGAACTCGGGGATCATGCCGAACTTCAGCAGGTCCTCGGGCATGACGTCCCCGAAGATGTCGGAGCTGTCGATGTCTTCCTTGGAACGGATGATGGCGTTGAAACCGATGCCCTTGCGGCCGATCCGGGACTCGATGATCTTTTCGAGACCGGCGAAGGCCCCACCGCAGATGAACAGCACGTTGGTGGTGTCGATCTGGATGAACTCCTGGTGCGGGTGCTTACGGCCGCCCTGCGGCGGCACACTCGCGGTCGTGCCCTCCAGGATCTTCAGCAGGGCCTGCTGCACGCCCTCACCGGAGACGTCCCTGGTGATCGACGGGTTCTCGCTCTTACGAGCGATCTTGTCGACCTCGTCGATGTAGATGATGCCGGTCTCGGCCTTCTTGACGTCGTAGTCGGCGGCCTGGATCAGCTTGAGCAGTATGTTCTCGACGTCCTCGCCCACGTAGCCCGCCTCTGTCAGGGCTGTGGCGTCGGCGATGGCGAACGGAACGTTCAGCATCTTCGCCAACGTCTGGGCGAGCAGCGTCTTACCGGAACCGGTCGGGCCCAGGAGCAGGATGTTGGACTTGGCCAGTTCGATGCCGTCGTCACGCCCGCGCTCGCCGGACTGCACCCGCTTGTAGTGGTTGTAGACCGCTACGGAGAGAGCCTTCTTCGCCTGGTCCTGACCGATGACGTAGGCGTCGAGGAATTCGTAGATCTCCCTCGGCTTGGGAAGGCTGTCCCACTTGAGCTCAGAGGACTCGCTGAGCTCCTCCTCGATGATCTCGTTGCAGAGGTCGATGCACTCATCGCAGATGTATACGCCGGGTCCGGCGATGAGCTTTTTGACTTGCTTCTGGCTCTTTCCACAGAAAGAGCACTTCAGCAGGTCTCCCCCGTCGCCGATGCGTGCCACCCCAGATACTCCTTTGCGTGGGACCGCCCTGGCTGCCGCGGTCCGTTTCTTCCGACCGGCCCGATACCCGATCGAAAAGTCATCCCGCTTAGGTTTCGACGTTACCGTCTTCTGAGCCCTCAGTGAGCCCCCTAGCGGCGAGTCGCACCGGAACGTGCCCGATTCGGCACGGTTCCGGTGCGATATGCCTCGTTAGGAGGCTACGGCCTTCGCGAGCTTCTTGCGGGACGGGATGATGTCGTCGATCAGCCCGTATTCCTTGGCCTCCACGGCGTCAAGGATCTTGTCCCGCTCGATGTCCTTGCGGACCGCCTCCGGCGCCCTGCCCGAGTGCTGAGCGATGATGCTCTCCATCTGCGCGCGCATCCTGAGGATCTCACGCGCCTGGATCTCGATGTCGCTTCCCTGGCCACCCCCCTCGGTGGAGGGCTGGTGGATCAGCATGCGGGCGTTCGGCAGGGCGAAGCGCTTGCCGGGCGTGCCGCCCGCCAGCAGGACCGCCGCCGCCGATGCCGCCTGGCCCAGACAGACCGTCTGGATCTCCGGCCGGACGAACTGCATCGTGTCGTAGATCGCCGTCATGGCGGTGAAGGAACCGCCCGGCGAGTTGATGTAGATGCTGATGTCACGGTCGGGGTCGAGCGACTCCAGGGTCAGCAACTGCGCCATGACGTCATTGGCCGACGCGTCGTCCACCTGCACGCCGAGGAAGATGATGCGGTCCTCGAAGAGCTTGGCGTACGGGTTCATCTCCCGCACGCCGTAGGACGTGCGCTCACTGAAGGACGGAAGAACGTAACGGCCGTTGATGTCTCCCGGCCGGATCAACTCACTCACCTTGTGCCCCTTCAGGAGACGGCGCCCGTGGAGGGCACCTGTCGAGCGCTGCGCACGACCTGGTCGATGAAGCCGTAGTCCTTGGCCTCCTCGGCCGTGAACCAGCGGTCACGGTCGGAGTCGGCCTCGATCTGCTCCAGATTCTGACCGGTGTGGAACGCGATGCGCTCGGCGAGGGTCTTCTTGACATATAGCATCTGCTCAGCCTGGATGGCGATGTCGGCTGCGGTGCCGCCGATGCCGCCGGACGGCTGGTGCATCATGATGCGAGCGTGCGGCAGGGCGTAACGCTTGCCCCGCTCGCCGGCGCAGAGCAGGAACTGGCCCATGGAAGCGGCCAGACCCATCGCGACCGTGCACACATTGTTAGGCACGTATTCCATCATGTCGTAAATCGCCATCCCAGCGGTCACGGAACCGCCTGGCGAGTTGATGTAGAGCCAGATGTCGCGCTCTGAGTCGTCTGCGGCGAGCAGCAGCAGCTCTGCGCAGATTCGGTTGGCGATCTCGTCGTTGACCTGGGTGCCCAGCACGATGATGCGCTCACGCAGCAGCCGCTGGTAGAGCTGGTCTTCGAGCCTGAACGAGCCATTCGGCTGGCTCATCGACTCGGGCCCGGAGCCGGTCGGCTGGTAGAAGGTCGGCGGGCTGGTCACAGCGTCACCTTCCGATGCGTCGTAATCGATTGGCTTTGCTTGTGACCTTAACGCGCGTGGCCTACCGGACATGCCCCCTCAACGCACTGTTCGCTGACGGCGCATGCTGCCCGCCGCCTCCGCGCCGTGCCTGGAACCTCCCGCCGCGCGCCTCGGTAAAGGCTCGGAAACCAGAGCCTGTACGGCGTGTCGGAGCTCGCGGGATACGTGTGCGGACGCCGGAAGCGGCTCGCGGAGGACCGCTGAGAGGACTTCCGGCGCGAAAGAGCGGAGGATCGCGGCTCTCAGAGGGTCCAGGAGCCCGCGAACCCCTTGGAAGCCGGGGAGGAACCGGAGGGGTCCAGGAGAGCGCCAGGGCAGCGCTCTGCGGCGCGCTCACCCCCACATCGCCCTCGGTTCGGCCCCGGAGGAGCGGCCGAAGGCCCTGACCGGGACCCGGAGAGCGCGGACGCCCCCGTCACGCTGAGCGCGGCGGGGGCGTCCGGGGCACTCGACGGCACCCCCTCGCTTCTGCCTGGGGCTACTTCGCGGCGTCAGCCTCGGGAGCCTCGGTGGCCTCGGTGGCCTCCTCGGTCTCGGCGGACTCCTCACCGTTGATCTCGGTGTAGATGGCCTTGAGGTCGACCTCGTTGCCCGCCTCGTCGGTCACCTTCGCGGCATCGCCGATGACACTCTTGGCCTTGTCACGAACGATCTCGACCATGGCCAGCGTGAGCTGGTCGTTGTCGGCCAGGTGCTGGGCCAGCGTGTTGGGCGCGACGTTCATCTGCATGGCGCGGCGCACCACGAAGTTGGTCAGCTCCTGCTCGCTGACGCCGAGCTCCTCGCTCTTGACGATCTTGTCGAGGACGAAGCCCGTCTTGAGCGCCTTCGCGGCGCTCTCGTCGAACTCGGCGAGGCGCTCCTCCTCGGTGGTCTGGTAGAGGCGGAAGAACGCCTCCTTGCTCAGGCCACTGTCGGCGATCTGGTGCTCGAGGTTGTGCTTGCGGTTGTCGACCTCGACCTTGAGCGCGCTCTCCGGCAGCGGAATGTCGATCTTGCCGAGCAGGGCGTCGAGCGCGTTCTCACGGGCCTGGACGACCTGGTCGATCAGCTTGTTACGGCGGGCCTGCTCGCTGATGCTCGCCTTGAGCTCGTCAAGGGTGTCGAACTCGCTGGCGAGCTGGGCGAACTCGTCGTCGAGCTCGGGGAGGACCTTCTCCTTGACGCTCTTGACGGTGATGGTGACCACGGCCTCCTCGCCGGCGTTCTCGCCGCCGACCAGGTTGGTGGTGAACTCCTTGGTCTCCCCGGCGGACAGGCCGACCAGAGCGTCGTCCAGGCCCTGCAGCACCGAGCCGGCGCCGACCTCGTAGGAGACGTCGTTGGCCTGCTGCTCCTCGATGTTGACACCGTCGATCGAGGCGGCCAGGTCCATGACGACGAAGTCGCCTGCGGCGGCCGCGCGCTCGACGCCGGTCAGCGTGGCGAAACGCTGGCGCAGGCCGTCCAGCTGGGTGTCGATGTCGGAGTCGGAGACCTCGGAGACCGGGACGGTCACCTCGATGCCCTGGTAGTCGGGGACGTCGAACTCGGGACGGATGTCCACCTCGGCGGTGAACTCGACCTGCTGACCGTCCTCGATCTTGGTGACCTCGATCTCCGGCTGGCTGACCGGGAAGATCTCGCTCTCGTCGACGGCCTGGCCGTACAGCTTGGGCACCGCGTCATTGAGGGTCTCCTCCAGCACCACAGCGCGGCCGAACCGCTGCTCGATGATGCGGGCCGGAACCTTGCCGGGGCGGAACCCGGGGACGCGCACCTGCTGCGCGACCTTCTTGTACGCCGCCTGCAGGCTCTCACCGAGCTCCTCGAACGGCACCTCGACGGTAAGCCTTACCCGGGTCGGGCTGAGCTCCTCCACAGCGGTCTTCACGGGGTCGTCTCCTTGATCAAACTTCGAGTGATCGCGGGCGCGCCAAGTCGTAGCGGCTATCGCGGCAAGCTCTCGCGCCGCGCCCACATGAGTGGCACCTGGCACAGCCATCGAGACGCGCGAGATTAGGGCACGCTCCACTGCGGCGGGTGTTCAGCGCCGCAGGCCAGTCTAGGGCAGAGCGGCACCTTGGAGCGACCAATGGCCGCTCAGTCCTCCTTGATGATCCGCCTCAGGATGTCGTTCGTCTCACCGGGGGTGGTACTGACCGCGCACAGCCGTTCCATGACCTCGCTGTAGCGGTCGACATCCTCGCGCTTGTCCAGGTAGAGGGCGCTGGCCAGCTGCTCGACGTAGACCACGTCCGGGAGCTCGCTGTCGTTGAAGCGGAGCACGCTGAAGGCACCGCCCTCCGCGCTGTGACCGCCGAAGCTGAAGGGCATCACCTGGATTGTGATGTTCGGCTGCCGCATGAGGTCGAGCAGGTGCTCCAGCTGTGCCCGCATGACGTCCGCACCACCGATGGGACGTCGCAGCGCGGCCTCGTCGATGACGGCCCAGAAGAACGGGCCGTCGGGCCGCCTGAGCACCTGCTGGCGCTCCATCCGCAGGTCGACCCGGCGGGTGATCTCGTCGGGCGCTATGCCGGCGCTCCCCGCGGTGATGACCGCCCTGGCGTACTCCTTCGTCTGCAGCAGGCCCGGCACGAACTGCACCTCGTACGTACGGATCCGGGAGGCTGCCTCCTCCAGGCCGACGTACGTCTGGAACCATGAGGGCAGCAGGTCGTTGAACCGGTGCCACCAGCCGGGTTCGTTGGCTCTGAGCAGCAGATCCATGATCGCCGACCGGGCGCGATCGTCCTCCACCCCGTAGAAGGTGAGCAGATCCGCCACATCGCGCTCTCTCAGGCCAACCCGGCCGAGCTCCATCCTACTGATCTTGGATTCGGATCCGCGGATCAGATGGCCTGCCTCCTCTCGCGAGAGCCCCTTGGCCTCGCGCAGACGACGCAGTTGGGAGCCTAAGAGGATACGCAGAGCTGTGGGACCTGATCCCGGTTGAACCTGCGCCACTTCGCCTCCCTCTCTACTTGGGCCAGCGCACACAGTGTCACTACTTCCGGCCGCTATGACAAGGTCTCAAGTCACTGCCCAATTCGCCAAGTCGCCGACCTAACCGTCCATGCTGCTGCACATTGCAACTGCACGTGCATTTGGGTCTTGCAGCAGACGTTCCAGTGACCCATGATGGCTTAGTGCATATTGGGCTTATGGTGCACAAGCTCTGAAAACTCTCACGTGGTACGGAGACTCACGATGACAGCGGGAGGTACCGGCAGGATGGTGGAGGAGCCAAAATCGGCTGCCGACTACCTGCAGGCGACCCGCGAGGTGAGCTTTGACGAGCTGCTCGAGGCCAACCAGTCCGACGCCACTGCATGCCCTCTGCCCAGCCAGGCCGACTCGGTGAAGACCGCCCGGGACGTGACACGCTCGACCCTCCGCGACTGGGGACTGGCGGAGCTCAGCGATGACGCAGCGCTAGTGGTTTCGGAACTCGTCACCAACGCGGTCCGTTACGCGCTGTGTCCGCCCGGCCAGCCGGGAATCACCCCGATCACGCTCGTCCTGCTGCGTCTCTCGCCCCACGTGCTCCTGGCCGTGATGGACCCCAGCAACGAGGTTCCGACCCCCAAGGAGCCGGACTTCATCTCGGAGAACGGCCGGGGCCTCTACATCGTGGAGACCTACAGCCAGGGCTGGGGCTGGGACTACCTCAACTGCGGCGGCAAGGCCGTCTGGGCCCTCTTCAGCGCCCACCGCTGACGTTCCGCACCGCGCTCCCACGCCCACGAGGCGATCTTCCAGACATGCGTCATCCACGTGCCCTGCCTGCCTCGCCTGGCCGAGAACTCGCACCCCTGTACAACGAGAAACCGGGCACCGGTCGGAACCGATGCCCGGCATGCGTCGGGGTGACAGGATTTGAACCTGCGGCCCCCTGCTCCCAAAGCAGGTGCGCTACCAAACTGCGCCACACCCCGGTAGGTCGAGTGCGCGCACGCTCCGGAACTCCGGTACGCTTACGCCCTGACGAACGGATGAAGTCTAGACCAGACTGAAGCCGCTTCGCGCGGACGTAGCTCAATGGTAGAGCCCCAGTCTTCCAAACTGGCTACGCGGGTTCGATTCCCGTCGTCCGCTCCGAATGGCTTAGGGCCAGCTCAGACCCCTTGTGGGCGAGCTGGCCCTACCGCTTTCCCGGGGCTTTTTCCCGCTTTCAGAGTCGTTATATGAATGATGGTTTCTCCGCGTGGCGGGCGTGTTCAGGGGCGCGGATTCGCTCGCCGGAAACCGATCGGGCCGTCGCGGCCTCGGTGGCGCGGGTGTCGCGAGGAACCGGGACGTCGCGCGCGGGCTGAACTACGGTGGGTGATGAGAACGGCACTGAGTGGATCCGACACGTGGAGGCACCCGATGACCGAAGCCACCCGAATCCTGCTCGACGAGTCCCGTATCCCCCACAACTGGTACAACATCGTGGCCGACCTCCCGGTCCCGCCGCCACCGATCCTGCATCCGGCCACCTCGCGGCCCGTCGAGCCGGACGATCTCATGCCGCTGTTCCCGGTGGAGCTGATCGACCAGGAGGCGAGCGCCGAACGGTTCGTCCCGATCCCGGCGAGCGTCCGCGACGTCTACCGGCTCTGGCGGCCCACCCCGCTGATCCGGGCCCGCAGGCTCGAACGTGCCCTCGGCACCCCCGCGAGGATCTACTACAAGTACGAGGGCGGCTCACCCGCCGGCTCGCACAAGCCGAACACCGCCGTCCCGCAGGCCTACTACAACGCGCGCCAGGGGGTCGGGAAGCTGGTCACGGAGACCGGGGCGGGCCAGTGGGGCTCGGCACTGGCGTTCGCCTGCGCGCAGTACGGCCTGGAGTGCGAGGTGTGGATGGTCCGCGTCTCGTACGACGGGAAACCCGGCCGCAGGAGCCTGATGCGGGCCTACGGCGCGACCGTGCACCCGAGCCCGTCCCCGCTGACGGCGTACGGCGCCGAGGCGCTGGCCCACGACCCCGACTCGCCGGGCAGCCTCGGCATCGCGATCAGTGAGGCCGTCGAGGCCGCGGGGGCCGAACCGGGCACCCGGTACGCGCTGGGCAGCCTGCTGAACCATGTGCTGCTGCACCAGACGGTGATCGGCGAGGAGGCGATCGAGCAGATGGCCGCGTTCGGCGAGGCACCGGACATGGTCGTGGGGTGCACCGGAGGCGGTTCCAACTTCTCCGGGCTGGCCTTTCCGTTCCTGCGGGAGAAGCTGGCCGGGCGGATGGCCCCGGTGATCCGGGCGGTCGAGCCGGCGGCCTGCCCGTCCCTCACCAGGGGCGTCTACGCCTACGACTTCGGCGACGCCGCGGGGCTGACCCCGCTGCTGAAGATGCACACCCTGGGCCACGGCTTCGTCCCCGATCCCATCCACGCGGGCGGGCTGCGCTACCACGGCATGTCCCCGCTGCTGTCGCACCTGTACGAGTTGGGGATGTTCGAGGCGGTGGCCATGGGCCAGAACGACTGCTTCGAGGCGGGGCTGCGCTTCGCCAGGTCCGAGGGGGTCGTCCCCGCCCCCGAGGCGGCCCACGCGCTGGCCGAGGTCGTCGCCGAGGCACTGCGGTGCAGGGAGACGGGTGAGGAGAAGGTCCTGCTGACCGCGGTGTGCGGGCACGGGCACTTCGACCTGGACGGCTACGACCGCTATCTGTCGGGGCGGCTTGAGGATCTCTCGCTGCCGCAGGACCGGATCGACACGGCCCTGGCCGGGCTGCCCTCCCTGTAACCCGGCACGCACCGGGAACTCAGGGAGTTCCCGGTGCGGCCTGGTGTGGCCACTTCGTCGGCTAAGCCCCACTAAGTCCTAGTCCATGTGGAAATATCTACGAATCTCTGTTAAACACAGGGTTCGCATATAGATCATTCTTTACAATCCTCCATACCAGCAGTCAGAGTGCCCTGGAGGGAACGTGTCGGAGTTCGACGGCGTCATCGTGGGCGGAGGCCACAACGGCCTCACGTGTGCCGCCTACCTCGCGAAGGCGGGGTTGTCGGTCGCGGTCGTCGAGCGCAACGACGTCGCCGGTGGTGGTTGCAGCACCCAGGAGCTCACCCTCCCGGGGTTTCGGCACAACACCCACAGCAGCTACCACTTCCTGGAGGAGGGCCCGGTCCCCGCCGACCTGGAACTCCAGCGGTACGGCCTGAGCTACGTCTATCCCGAGACCCAGCACGCCACGATCTTCCGGGACGGCCGGGCGATCACCGTCTACACCGACCCCAAACGCACCGCCGACTCCTTCGCCCGGTTCTCCAAGGCCGACGCCGAGCGCTGGCTGGAGCTGCACGAGCGCTACGCCGAGGCGGCCAGGGAGCTGATGAACGGGTTCCTGTACTCCAGCCCGCTACCACCCCCTGTGCTCGCCGAGCGGCTCAAGGGCGACCTGGGCCGCGACCTGATGAGCTACATGCCGCTCTCGCTGTACGAGGCCGTCGACAGGAACTTCGAGAGCGACCAGGTCAGGGTCCTGTTCAAATCCTTCCTGCACGCCATCTCCATCGAGGACGTGCCGGGCACCGGCGGATTCTTCCCCCGGCTGCTGTCGCGCATCGCCCGGCTCGGCGTGCCCGTGGGCGGTGCCGGGAACGTCGCGAGCGCGCTGCGCGCCGTCATCGAGGAGCACGGCGGCACCGTGGTGACCGGCGCCCATGTCGAGCGGATCCTCGTCGGTGACGGGCGGGCCACCGGGGTGGAGCTGGCAGGCGGCGACGTTCTCACCGCCCGCCGGTTCGTGGCCAGCGCGGTGGACGCCCCGCAGACCGTCCGGCTGGCGGGCCCGGAGAACTTCGGCCCGGAGATCGCGGCCAAGGTCGAGGACTACAAGTGGGCCGGGCACAGCCTCGTCACCCTCCACCTGGCGCTCGACGAGGCGCCGCGCTATCGGGCCGCCGAGTTCGAGCCCGACGTGGACCGGGCCTTCCTCGTCGTGCTCGGCGCCGACGACAGCGAGCAGCTCGGCCGCACCTTCGACCAGATCCATCAGGGACAGCTGCCCGACCGGCTGGCCGGCAACGGCGCATGCCCCTCGCTGTTCGACCCCTCGTACGCGCCGGACGGTAAACACGTGGCCTTCTGGTGGCCATGGGCCCCGTACGACCTCGGTGGCGATGCGGCGAACTGGGACCGTCGGCGCGAGGAGGTCGGTGAGCGGCTGCTCGCCGAGTGGGCTGAGTACGCCCCCAACCTCGCGGGAGGCGCCGTCCTCGGCAGGCGGGTCTTCTCACCGCTCGACATCGAGCGGCACTGCGTCAACATGGTGCGAGGCAGCCACCACGTGGGGGCCTACGAGCCGTCCCAGCTGGGCGGCAACCGGCCGGTCCCCGAGATGGGCCGGTACCGCACCCCCATCGACGGCCTCTATCTCTGTGGCGCCAGCAGCCACCCCGGCGGCTCGGTCTCCGCGGCCCCCGGATACAACGGCGCCAACGCCATCGCAGAAGATCTCGAACTGGCAACCTGGTGGACGCCGGTTCCCGCACCCCGGTGGAGCGAGTGAAGTCCCGTTTCGTCACCAAAGATCCAGCGACGCCAGGGTTCAGGATGGGCAGTCCCGCATCCATGCACGAGCAGCTGTCCCTGCTCAACGCGGCCAGCAAACGCATCGGCAGCACACTGGACATGTTCGAGACCGGCAGGGAACTCATGGACGTCGCCGTGCCGCGCTTCGCGGACGCGGCCGGCATCCTGGTACAGGACCGGTTGGTGACCGAGGGGGAGTTCCCCCAGCAGACCACCGACGGCTCGGCGCTGGTGCGGCGGATCGCGGTCGGCGTGGCCGATCCCGCCCCCGGCGTGTACGCCACCGCGTTCCCGGTGGACGAGGTGGCCGTCTACGAGTCGTGGACCCCCTACGCCCGGTGCATGGCCACCGGCAACCCGATCCTCTACCCCCGCCTGGGGCGCCGGACCGCCGAGGAGATCGGGCGGTTCTGGAAGCGCGACTCGGTGTCGAAGGTGCTGGAGGACAGCTCGTTCCTGGTGGTGCCGCTGAAGGCGCGCGGCCGGGTACTCGGTTTCGTCATCTTCACCCGCCGTCCCACCAGCCAGCCCTTCGACGAGCAGGACGTCAACCTGGCCGAGGAACTGGCGGCCAGGACCGGGGTGTGCCTCGACAACTCCAGGCTCTACAACCGTGAGCGCCGTACCGCGCTGACCCTGCAGAGCAGTCTGCTGCCCGTCGACCTCACCCAGCCGCTGGGCCTGACGATCGCCTCCCGCTACCTGCCCGCCAGCGATCTGGTCGGGGTGGGCGGCGACTGGTACGACGTGATCCCGCTGCCCGGCTGCCGGGTCGCCCTCGTCGTCGGCGACGTGATGGGGCACGGCATCAGGGCCGCCGCCACCATGGGCCAGCTCCGCACGGCCGCCCGCACGCTGGCCAGCCTGGACCTGAGCCCGGCCGACGTGCTGTTCCGGCTCAACCTGATGAGCCAGGACCTGGACGCCAGCCAGATCGCCACGTGCGTGTACGCCACCTACGATCCGGTCACGCGGCGGTGCGCGATAGCCTGCGCGGGTCACGTTCCGCCGATCCTGGTGCGCCCTGGCGGCGAGACCGAGCTGCTGGAGCTGCCGCCGGGACTGCCCCTGGGCATCGGCAACGAGCCCGCCGAGATGCGGGAGTTCACGCTTCCCGACGGCAGCGTGCTCGCCTTCTACACCGATGGCCTGGTGGAGAGCCGCGACCGGGACATCGAGGAGGGCATCAGCGCGCTGCGCGGCCTGCTCTCCGGCCGGGACCAGGACCTGGAGGAGGTCTGCGACCTCACGATCGGCGCCCAGCGGCCGGGGCACGAGCGCGACGACATCGCCCTGCTGCTGGCCAGGGTGTCCGAGCTGACGGAGAAGGAGTTCGTCGAGACGTCGCTGCCCGCCGACCGCCGCTCCGCCGCGCAGGCCCGCCGCTTCGTCCGGGCCACACTCGGAGGCTGGGGACTCGACTCCCTGTGCGACAACACCGAACTGATGGTCAGCGAGCTGGTCGCCAACGCGGTCGAGCACGGCCAGGGCGAGGTCGAGCTACGCCTGCTGCGCGGGCCCACGCTGGTCTGCGAGGTGTCCGACAGCTCCGCGTCCGAGCCGGTGATGCGGGAGGCGTCCACCACCAGCGACACCGGTCGCGGCCTGCACCTCATCAACTGGCTCGCCCACCGCTGGGGCTCCCGCCTCACCCCGAAGGGCAAGATCGTCTGGATCGAGCAGCGGCTGCGTTGACATCCTCTCCACCCTGCCGCGGGTGCGGCTTCGGGTGGATCGCCGCTTCGCCGCACGGTGCCGGGATCACTCCCGGTCCTGCCCGCGCCCCACGGTCGTCCGGTCAGACCGGCAACGTCACCGGCCTGTTCCCGTGCCGTTGACGTGCTCGGCGTGGGAACAGGCCGGTCGGTGTGCGGCGTGTCTTCGCGGCCGCGCGGCTCAGCGAACCTCGTAGATCGCGGTGGTGCCGCTGACCTCGTTGCCCACCACCAGGAGCGCGTGGCGGGTCGGGCTGTCGGAGGCGGAGATGAACAGTACGCCCTCGGGGCCTACGTCCCCGGCGGTGCCGTCCGCGACCGAGCCGGCGAAGTCGCGGGTGTTGAGGTATCCGGCCAGGCTCGGCGCCCGGGGATTGTCGATGTCGTAGGCGACGATCCCGCCGACCCGCTCCAGCCCGGCGAAGGCGTAGGTGCGGCCGCGCACCTCACCGACCGTGACCCCCTCGGGCTCGGGGCCCTTGTTGTCGCTGCGGCTGTCGAAGGAGTCGTTCGCCTCGTGGTCGGCGTTGAACGCCTCGGGCAGTTCCTTGGCGACGAGCCGCTCCAGCTCGTCGCCGGAGTCCCAGACGAGCTCTCCGGAGGCGGACCTGATCGAGATCGAACGGGCGCCGAACGCGTGCAGCTCGGTGTAGGCGCCGCTCGCGTTCCTGGGCGAGTCGACGGCCACGTTCAGCCGGCCGAGCTCGCCGTCCTTCTTGAGGTTCTCCGCGTCGGGCATCGCGAGGTTCAGCGACTTCACCCTGACCTCGTCGGCGTGGCAGCCCCAGTCACGCCCGTCGCCCTCGTTCGCGGTGACCAGGTAGGTGCGCCCGCGGTCGCGGAAGTGCGCGATCCCGTCGGGCTGGTAGAGGCCCTTCACCGGCCTGGGCCTGATGTCGATCTTCCCGTCCCTGTCCGAGGCGTCGAAACCGCTCTTCGACCAGTCCTTCAGGCCCAGCGGGACGACGTCGCGGACCTCCACCCGCTTCAGGTCGACGATCGCGAGCGCGTTGTTCTCCTGGAGGGTGACGTAGGCGGTGTCACCGTCGACCGTGACGTACTCGGGTTCCAGGTCCTGGGCGGCGGTGGCCCCGGGACCGGTGATCCGCACCCCCTTGGCCCGCAGCCGCTCGGCGTCGAACTTCTGGAACCCCGCGGTCCGCACCGTCCAGCGCTTCAGATCGACGACGCTCACCGAGCCCTCGGGGTCGACCTTCTCCCCCTCGCAGTAGGAGGACGGCTCGCCCTCGTTGGCCACGACCACCCGGTGCCCGTCGGGGGTGAAGGTCACCATGTCGGGCAGCGCGCCGACGGTCACCTGCTTGAGCTTCTTCCCGCTCCGGGCGTCGAAGAAGGCGACGGTGCCCGGGTCGGTCTTGACCGCGGCCTGCTGGGCGACGGCGACCAGACCGTCGCGTACCGCGACGCTGTTGGCCCCGGGGGTGGCCAGGGTGGCGACCTTGCGAGGCTTGCGCGGGTCGCGGATGTCGAGCACGTCAACGGTGCCGGCCTGCGCGTTCACGACGAACACCCGGCGGGTCTTGGCGTCGTACGCGGTGATCTCCGAGGCACCGGCGGCGACGGTGCCGGTGGTGTAGCGGCCGAGGAAGGTCAGTTCGATGCCTCGGGGGCCGGATTCGGCGGCGGCCGGGGCCACGGCCGCGGGCAGCAGGATCAGGCCGGTGGCCGCGGCGACGGCCGCTCGGGTGAAGGTCGTGGTGCGCATAGGAGAGATCCTCACGACATACCGTGACTCTTCCCTGACGCCGAGATGACCGGGAGATGAAGCCGTCCGGTCGGATGCGCTCCCGGACGTGCCGGTCATGTCCATTGACGCGATGACTACTGGCGGGCCAGGGGTTACGGTCAAGATGAGGGCCGGGAGAGAACCCGGGAGGGCATCGGGAGGGCATGATGACCATCGACGTACCCGAGGCTTACCGTCGCGCGCTGGACGACTTCGGCGCTCTCGTCCACCGGATCGGCCCCGACCAGTGGGAGAATCCGACACCGTGCGTCGACTGGGACGTGCGCTCCCTCGTCAACCACGTGGTCGGCGAGAACCTGTGGGCTCCCGAGTTGCTGGCCGGGCGGGCCCACGCGGAGATCGGCGACGCCTTCGAGGGCGACCTGCTCGGCGACGACCCCATCAAGGCGTTCGACACCTCGGCCGTGCCCGCCATCCAGGCGGCGATCGATCACCGGGTCCTCGACCGCGTCGTCCACCTGCCCTTCGGCGACGTGCCCGGCCGGGAGTACATCACCGAACTGTTCGCCGACGCCCTCATCCACACCTGGGACCTGGCCCGCGCCATCGGCGCCGACGAGCGGCTCGACCCGGAGTTGGTCGCGGCCTGCGCCACCTGGTTCGCCGATGCGGAACCCGGCTACCGGCAGACCGCGGCGGTCGGGGAGCACCAGGCCGGAGAGCACCGGAAGGTGCCCTCCGACACCGACGCGCAGACCCGGCTGCTGGCCTCCTGGGGCCGCCGCGCGTGACCGCCCGTCCCCGTGTCCGCTCCCGTGTACTCGGCCTCTGTGATCCGTACGGCTAGCGAGCGGTCGGCCGCTTGCCGTGGTTGGCCTTGTGCTTCTTGCGGGCCTTGCCCTTACGCGATCTTCTGGCCATGCCGACCACCCCTTCCCTGAGGTCCTTCCAGGTCCCGCGAGTGCCGGCCTGCGTGATTCCGGACCCGTGATTCCTGAGGTCCTTCCAGGTCCCGCGAGTGCCGGTCTCCGTAATTCCGGACCCGTGATTCCGGACCCGTACGGGACTCGATGTCACCGGTTCAGACCTTCACGTTCCTCCTGCGACGCCCGGCGCACAAGGCCCGAACCGCGATCCGCCCCGCTCCGGTGGGTGCGTTGCCCCAACCTTGACGATCAGCGCCTCCCGCACCTGAGGGTCCTCTCCTCCGGCCAGGTTCTAGGCTCGCCCTCATGCGCGAGAAGCTGATGGCCCGCTGGCTGTCCCTGTCCGGCCTCGAGGCCGAACCCCTCGGCCGTGAACTGATCACCCGGTACGACGAGCCGCACCGCAGGTATCACACCACCACCCACCTGGAGGCCGTGCTCGCCCACATCGACACCCTGGCCTCTCATGCCGAGCATCCGGACCTGGTACGGCTGGCGGCCTGGTTCCACGACGCCGTCTATGACCCGCGGCGCGGCGACAACGAGGAGCGGAGCGCCATCCTGGCCGAGCGCGCACTGCCGGAGATGGGGCTCTCCCCCGAGGCGGTGGCCACGGTCGCCCGGCTGGTCAGGCTGACCGTCACACACGCCCCCGCACCGGGCGACGCGGACGGGGCCGTGCTGTCCGACGCCGACCTGGCGATCCTGGGCGCGTCGCCGGAGGTCTACGCCGCCTACGCGACCGCCGTGCGCGAGGAGTACGCCTTCGTGCCCGACGACGCTTTCAGGTCCGGCAGGGCCGCGGTGCTGCGCTCGCTGCTCGACCTTGCGGCGATCTTCCACATCGCCGATCTGGAGGAGGCGGCGCGGGCGAACATCATGGCGGAGCTTGAGCGGCTGTGAGCAGGTGACCACCATAATTCAACAGTATTTCCCGATACTCGCCGTGGTATTTTGGTGGAATCTGGTGAATTAAAGGGAGTGAGTCAATGCTCGCCCAGCAGCGGCAGCAGGCGATCCTGGAGAGGGTGCGGAGCAGGGGCGGGGTCAGGGTCGCCGATCTCGTCCGGGAGCTCGGCGTGTCCGACATGACGATCCGGCGCGACCTTGAGGTGCTCTCCGAGCGCGGGCTGGTGGAGAAGGTCCACGGTGGCGCCACCGCCACCGGGTCCGGCTCGACCGAGGAACCGGGCTTCGCCGCCAAGTCGGCGCGCCAGCAGGCGGAGAAGGAGACGATCGCCCAGCAGGCCGCCCGGCTCGTCCGGCCCGCCACCGCCATCGCACTCTCCGCGGGAACCACGACCTGGACACTCGCCCACCACGTGACCGACGTGCCCGAGCTGACCGTGATCACCAACTCGATCCGGATCGCCGATGTCTTCCACCGCTCCCCCAGGGCCGATCGCACGGTCGTGCTCACCGGCGGGGTCCGCACCCCCTCCGACGCGCTGGTCGGCCCGGTCGCGGTCACGGCGATCCGGGGACTCCACGTCGACACCCTCTTCCTCGGCGTGCACGGGATGAGCGCCCGAGCCGGGTTCACCACGCCCAACCTGCTGGAGGCCGAGACCAACCGCGAGCTGGTCGCCTCCGCGCACCGCCTGGTGGTGCTCGCCGACCACACCAAGTGGGGCACGGTCGGCATCAGCACGATCGCCGAGCTGGCCCAGGCCCACATCGTGGTCACCGACTCCGGCCTGACCGAGGAGGCCCGCGAGGAGCTCGCCGCCTCGGTGGGAGAGCTGATCATCACAGAGCCACAGCAGGAGAGCGAGAGCGTCGGCCGATGAAGCGTACGATCACCCACCTGGCCGACGGCCGGGAGCTGTTCTACTTCGACCGCCGCGACGACGCCGACCGCGGAGCGGTCGACAGCCGCGACCTGCCGCCCCGCCCCACCGCCTCCGAGTTGCGTTACGACCCGCTGACCGAGGAGTGGATCGCGGTGGCCGGACACCGCCAGGGCCGCACCTTCCTACCCCCGGCCAGCGAGTGCCCGCTCTGCCCTTCCACCTCCGGCAACCTCACCGAGATCCCCTCCGCGGCCTACGACGTGGCGGTCTTCGAGAACAGGTTCCCCTCGTTCTCCACCTATCTGGGCGACTATCAGCAGGTCGGCGGGTTGAGTGAGGTCCGCCCCGGGATCGGCCGCTGTGAGGTGGTCTGTTTCACCGCCGAGCACGACTCCTCATTCGCGATGCTCCCCCCCGAGCAGGTGGAGCTGGTCATGGAGGCCTGGATCGACCGTACGGCGGAGTTGTCGGCGATGCCGGGCGTGGAGCAGGTGTTCTGTTTCGAGAACCGGGGAGCCGAGATCGGCATCACCCTGGCCCACCCGCACGGCCAGATCTACGCGTACCCCTACGTGACCCCGCGCACCAAGCTGACCCTCGGGGCGGCCGGGCGCCACCGGGAGCGGACCGGCGGCAACCTGTTCGCCGACGTGCTCGCCGCGGAGCGGGAGGCCGGGGTCCGGGTGGTGGCCTCGAACGAGCACTGGACGGCGTTCGTCCCGGCCGCGGCGCGCTGGCCGGTGGAGGTTCACCTCTACCCCCACCGGCAGGTCCCCGACCTGGTCGGGCTGGAGCCCGCGGAGCGCGCGGCGTTCGGACCGCTCTACACCGACGTGCTCCGCCGCCTCGACGGGCTGTTCGGCGTGCCGATGCCCTACATCGCGGCCTGGCACCAGGCGCCGGTCAACACCGGTCGCGACCTGTCGTACGCGCACATGGAGCTGTTCAGCATCCGCCGCGCGCCGAACAAGCTGAAATATCTCGCCGGCTCCGAGTCGGCCATGGGTGCCTTCGTGAACGACGTGCTGCCCGAGGAGGCAGCACATCTTCTGCGCTCTGTTGTCACGAACTAATCACCAATTGGTCTCGTCTTGAAGTCGCGTGACCCTGTGTTTACCACTACTATCCTTCCCACATCGGCTGCAACAGCCGATATGCCTAATCCCAGGCGCATCGCCCGGGAGCCGGGGAACCACCGCACCTGGGGTGAAACCACTTCGGTGGAAGGGCGTTCTCCAGCCCGAACCCGTCAGCTAACCCGGTAGGCGGAAGGAGAGGAGAGTTCGTGGCGGCCCCGTCCCCCACGTTCCGTCGGCATGCGGCTCTGGCCCTTTGTTTGAGCCTGGTCGCCACGTTCACCCTCGGTGCCCCCACCGCGGGAAGCGCGGAGCCCAAGCCGACCGAGGCCAAGCTCCGCGCCGAGCTGGCCAAGCTCGGTAAGAAGGTCGACGGGCTGATCGAGGCATACGCGGCCAAGCGCGAGTCCCTCAAGAAGGCACAGAAGGCCGAGGCCGTCGCCAAGCAGAACCTGGCCAGGGCCTCCGACCTCTACGCCAGGGCGGAAAAGCAGGTCGACTCCATAGTCCAGCTCCGCTACCAGAGCAGCATCGGAGGGCTGCCCGCGCTGCTGTTCGCCGACGACATGGGTGGAGCAGCGGTGATGGAGCAGCTCACCGCCCAGCAGAGCGCGCACCTGCAGGGCTTCGCCGAGAGCTTCGAACGTAGGAAGAGGGCGACCGAGACGGCCGCCAGGCTCACCGACGAAATCGGTGAGGAGGCCAAGGAGATGCAGACCCAGCGTGACGAGGTCGAAGATCTGATCAAGGACATCAAGAACAGGCTCGACCAGCTCGCCCCCGTCGGCTCCG
The DNA here is from genome assembly GCF_040614275.1 of Streptosporangium sp. NPDC006013. Lineage (NCBI taxonomy): Bacteria > Bacillati > Actinomycetota > Actinomycetes > Streptosporangiales > Streptosporangiaceae > Streptosporangium > Streptosporangium sp. NPDC006013. The sequence goes on along the minus strand of NZ_JBEXUE010000012.1, from coordinate 35,020 downwards.
GGCGCCGCTCCGACGGCAGCTGGGCCCCGCAACTCCCCACCGGCGCCGACAACATCACCGACCGGACCCGGATCATGCGTGAGGCCGTCAAGAGACGCTTCGCCCTCCCGTACGCCGTCGGTTGCTACCGGTCCGCGAACGACGGCGGCGAGCACCCCCTCGGCCGCGCCTGCGACTTCATGATGAGCACCGGCGGCACGATGCCCTCAGCCGCCAACCTCGCGCTCGGCGACGAGATCGCCGCCTGGGCCATCAAGAACAAGGCCAAGCTCGGAGTGAAGTACGTGATCTGGCGCCAGCGCATCAACCACGGCTCCGGCTGGAGAACCATGTCCAACCGCGGCGGCATCACCGCCAACCACTACGACCACCCGCACATCTCGATGTACTAAAGGGATGCGTATTGCATCTGATGCCGCATGTCCACGAGCTGAAATGATGTTCGTGTCGGTAGGTGCTCACGCAGAGGCAGGCCGCCGGTTCGGGAAGGCCTGACCGCGGCCGGGGCCGGCGAGCTTGGTGATCATTGCGGCGACGGGTTGACGAGTCTGCCTTCGTAGGCGGCGATGACGAGCTGAGCCCGGTCCCGGGCGTGCAGTTTGGCCAGGATTCAGCCGATGTGGGTCTTGACCGTGCCGACGGTGAGGTGCAGGTGCTCGGCGATCTCGGAGTTGGACATTCCCCTGCCGATGAGGGTGAGCACCTCGCGCTCGCGCTGGGTGATGTCGTCGAGGTCTCGCACGGCCGGGGCGGGGTGGGGGCGTCGCAGGAATTCGGCGATGAGCCGACGGGTGACGGTGGGCGCGAACAGCGCTTTGCCGGCGACGACGACTTTGATGGCGGCCAGGAGCTCGGTCGCCGTGGCGTGCTTGAGGAGGAAGCCGCTCGCACCTGCCCGTAGCAACGCGTAGACGTATTCGTCCTGATCGAACGTGGTGAGAATCAGTACGCGGATGCCGACGCCGGACGGGTCTGCACAGATACGCCGTGTCGCCCCGATGCCATCCATGTCCGGCATCTTCACGTCCATGAGGACGGCGAGACGGGCACGCACTACCCCGGTGGGCGGCCGTAAGCAGGTCAGTTGCGGCCGGTGGAGTCCTCGGGTGGGGCGGGGGCGGTGGAACCGCGTACCACCAGTTCGGTGGCGAGTTCGACGTGGTGGGAGTCGACTCGTTCGCCTGCCGCCAGGCGCAGGGCCGTGCGTACGGCGACGCCGCCCATCTCTCGCAGCGGCTGGCGCACGGTGGTCAGCGGGGGCGAGGCCATGCAGGCGACCTGGGTGTCGTCGAAGCCGACGATGCTGAGGTCCTCGGGCACGCGCAACCCTCGCGCCCTGGCCGCCTCCAGCACGCCGAGCGCGATGTCGTCGCAGCCGGTGAAGATGGCAGTGGGGACCTCGGGCAGGTCGAACAGGGCCGCGCCGCCCGTCACACCCTCCTGGTAGCGGAAGTGCCCCGCCCGTACGTAACCCGGAGGAACCGAAGCGCCTGCGGCCTCCATGGCGGCGCGGTAGCCGTGTAGCCGAGCCTGGTTGCAGGCGGCGGTGGCCGGGCCGCCGAGGTAGGCGATGCGCCGATGTCCGAGCGCGAGCAGGTGCTGCGTCGCGGCCAGGCCTCCGGCGAAGTTCGTCGAGCCGACACTGGTGACCCCCCTGGTCTGCGGCAGGTTCAGCGGGTCGATCACGACCAGTGGCAACCGCACGCGGGACAGGGCGGCGAGCTGCCCGGCGGTCAACTCGCTGGTGATGGCGATCAGGGCCCGCCGTCCGGCCGTGACCAGGCCGCGCGCCCAGGCTCCGGCGCGGTCGGCGTTCGTCCGGATGCTCACCACGATCGCCGCGTCGACCTCGGCCCCGGCCTGCACAGCGCCCTGGACGATCTCGGTCGAGTACGCGTTGAGATCGGCGTCCAGCTCCACTTCGATCGTGTCCAGCACGGCCGCGTCGCCCCGGCGGCGCTGCGGCGGCGCGACGTAGTCGTGCTGCTCCAGCAACGACTCCACGAGGGAGCGGGTCACCGGGGAGACGTCACCTCGGCCGTTGAGCACCTTCGACACGGTCGCGACCGACACGCCCGCCGAGGCCGCGACCGTGGCCAGCGTGGCCCGTTTAGGACTGGCCGGCATCTGTTCCTCCCTGCTGTGTGGCGGAAGAGCCCGGTGTCGGTTCCACATCCACGCGGGTGACCAGTCGGCGGCCCAGGCCGACGTGACGCAGCGGGCCGGTCAATCGTATGTGACCCCGGCAGGGCAGGTCGGACGCCGACGTGCCCACGAGCACCTCAAGGTCCCCCGGTTCGACGATACGCCGCAGGTCGCGCCCGGTGAACGCGGTCCGGTCGGCGGGCACGGTGAAGGTCGCCAGAGCGCTCGCGCCGGGCTCCAGCCGGACCCGGGCGAACCCGGTGAGCTGCCGCACCGGTCGGGTGACCTGGGCGACCACATCGTACAGGAAGAGCTGGACGACCTCCTCGCCCGCCCGGCCCCCGGTGTTGCGTACCCGCACCGACACGGTGAACTCGCCGTCGGTGGGCACCTCGGCGTCGCTGATCCTCAAGGAGTCGATCTCGAAGGTGGTGTACGAGGCGCCGTACCCGAACGGGAACAGCGGGGTCGGGTCGAGATTGCTGATGCCTTGGCTGTTGGAGCCCAGCGGCGGCTGCAGGTAGGTGCCCGGCTGCCCGCCCGGGCCGCGTGGGATCTGCACCGGCAGCTTTCCGCTGGGCTGCACCCTGCCGGACAGGACCCCGGCGACGGCCGCCCCGCCCTCCTCGCCGGGCATGAACGCCTGGACGAGCGCGGCGGCCGTCCCGGACACCCGGCCCAGCGCGTATGGACGGCCCGAGACGACGACCACCACGACCGGCGTGCCGGTGGCGGCCAGCTCGGCCAGCAGGTCCTCCTGCACGCCGGGCAGCCGCAGGTCTTCGGCGTCGCAGCCTTCGCCCGACGTACCCAGCCCGAACATCCCCGCCAGGTCGCCGACGACGGCCACGCACACGTCGGACTCACGGGCCGCCTGGAGTGCGGCGGCGAAGCCGGAGCGGTCGTCGCCCCGCACGTCGCAGCCTGGCTCGTGGATCAGCTCGGCATCGGGCAGCTCGGCCCGCAGCGCGTCGAGCAGGCTGGGTGCGGCCACGCCGAGCCCGAGCCCCGGATGACGGGGCAGCACGTGGTTGGGGAAGGCGTAGCAGCCCATGAACGTGTGCGGGTCGTCGGCGCAGGGGCCGACCACGGCCACCCGGCGCGGCCCCGGACGCCCCTCGCCGAGCAACGGCAGCGCGGTGCCCGCGTCGAGCAGCACGATCGACCGCTCGGCCAGTTCCCGGGCCAGTGCCCGGTTGGCCGGCGAGTCCAGGTCCACGGCCCGTGCCCCGGCCACCGACTTCTCCGGCGTCCAGTCCGGGTCCAGCAGTCCGAGCTGCACCTTCTGCGTGAGCAGGCGCCGGGCGGCCCGGTCGACCAGGGACTCCGGCAGCTCGCCCCGCCGCACCCGCCCGGCGAGGTGCTGGCCGAAGCCGAGCGTGTCGGGCAGCTCGACGTCGATGCCCGCGGTCAGCGCCTGCACCCCGGCCTCGTCGGTGTCCGCGGCGACCTGGTGCGTCGTCGCGAGGAACGGGATCGCCCAGTAGTCCGACACCACCGTCCCGGTGAACCCCCACTCGTCGCGCAGCAGGTCGGTCAGCAGCCACGAGTCGGCCGCGGCGGGAACGCCGTCCACGTCGGAGTACGAGTTCATGACCGAACGCGCGCCGCCCTCGACGATGGCGGTCTCGAACGTCGGCAGGATCATGTCCATCAGCTCGCGCCGGCCCATCGGCACCGGGCCGTGGTTGCGGGCCGCCCGGGAGGCGGAGTAGCCGGCGAAGTGCTTGAGCGTGGCGATGATCCCGGCGCTCTCGAGGCCGCGCACGTAGGCCGCGCCGAGCATCGCGACGAGGTACGGATCTTCACCCATGGTCTCCTCGACCCGGCCCCAGCGGTAGTCGCGCACCACGTCCAGCACCGGCGACAGGCCCTGGTGGACGCCCACGGCGCGCATGTCCCGCCCGATGGCGGCGGCCATCCGCTCTACCAGGTCCGGGTCGAACGTCGCGCCCCAGGCGATGGCCGCCGGGTAGACGGTCGCGCCGTAAGTGGTGAAACCGGTCAGGCACTCCTCGTGGACCAGCGCCGGGATGCCGAGCCGGGAATGCTTCACCACCTCGGACTGCAGCCGTACCACCTCCGCGGCGCCCTCCGCCGCGGTCACCGGAGCACTGCCGAACACCCGCGTCAGGTGGCCGAGCCCGTGGCGGATCGCCTCCTCGAAGGGCACCCTCCCCGAGGCCGCGAAGACGTCCTGCATCGGGGCCACGTTCGCCGGGCCTTCGGCCTCCTCCTCGTGCTCCCCGCCCTGGTCGGCCTGCATGTCGTTGCCGAGCCACCGGCTGCCGAGCTGGCCGATCTTCTCCTCCAGGGTCATCTCCTCAAGGAGGGCGTCGACCCGGTCGGCCACGGGGAGTGCCGGGTCCTGCCACGGACGGAGGATCCGGCCCGCCGCGGAGGCCCCATCTAGCGCCGTCATCTGCTCTCTCCTCAAGAAAAACTCATCCGCACAACTTTCCGAAACTTTTCGGTGTGTTGCGGTAGCCCTGCTCGAATCCTGGCGCATCTGAGATGACCAGGAAAAGCCCCAGATGAGAGTACCTTACGTACCTTACATACGAAGCTCATGCCGATATGAGGCCACCCCTTGACAGGCAAGTATCGGAAATCTAAATTTGCGTGCCACGCGGCCTGTTTCGGAAATGTTTCGACATGCTGGGCTCAAGAAGAGCGGATGCCTGGCAGCGGAGGTGCTGATCCACGACCGACGACCACCGCCACTGATGTTTCACATGGAGCCGCGCCCAGCTCGGCATTCGACATACGGAGATCAGCGTGGAGTCAACGACACCATCTCGCCGCACCTTCCTCACCCTCTCCATGGGCATCCCCCTGGGAGCCGCGCTGGCGGCCTGTGGCACTTCCGGCCCCACCGCGGCGGGCGGCGGAGGCGGCGGCGGCGGGACCAAGGCCACTTACTGGTACCTGGCGGTCCAGCCACAGGAGGGCGTGCGCACCCGGGCCGTGGAGCGGTTCAACAAGGCCAACCCCAACGGGCAGATCACCGGGACGATCCTCCAGAACGACGCGTACAAGACGAAGATCAAGACGGCGATCGGGGCGGGCCAGGCCCCCACCATCATCTGGGGTTGGGGCGGCGGGACCCTGCGCACGTACGTGCAGGCCGGCCAGGTGGAGGACCTCACCTCGTGGTTCGCCCAGAACGCCGCCGTGAAGGACCGGCTGTTCCCCTCCTCCTTCGGGGCGGCCACGATCGACGGCAAGATCTACGCGATGCCGTGCGAGACCATGCAGCCCATCGTCCTGTACTACAACAAGAAAATCTTCGACCAGGTCGGCGTGCAGCCGCCGGAGTCGTGGGGCGACATCATGGCCCTGGTCCCCAAGTTCAACGCCGCCGGCATCGCCCCGTTCTCCCTTGGCGGCCAGTCCCGCTGGACGAACATGATGTGGCTGGAGTTCCTCTTCGACCGCATCGGCGGCCCCGAGGTGTTCCAGGCCGTGTTCGACGGCAAGAAGGACGCCTGGTCCCACCCCGCCGCCCTCGACGCCCTGACCAAGCTGCAGGACCTCGTCAAGGCGGACGGGTTCATCAAGGGCTTCTCCTCGATCACGGCCGACTCCAACGCCGACCAGGCCCTGCTGTACACCGGCAAGGCCGCGATGATGCTGCACGGCGGCTGGACGTACGGCAGCATGTCGACCGACGGCGGTGACTTCGTCTCCGGCGGCCACCTCGGCTACATGAACTTCCCGCCGGTCGAGGGTGGCAAGGGCGACCCCAGCAACACCGTCGGCAACCCGGGCCAATACCTGTCGATCTCGTCCAATGCGACCGCCGAGCAGAAGGAGATCGCCAAGAAGTTCTTCGCCACCGCCGTGCTCAGTGACGAGGAGGTCAAGGAATGGGCCGGCACCGGCGCGGTGCCGATCGTCAACGGCGCCGACAGCGCGTTCGCCACCGCCAAGGACGCGGACTTCCTGAAGTTCGTCTACGGCATCGCCAGCAACGCCAAGTCGTTCGCCCAGTCCTGGGACCAGGCGCTCAGCCCCACCGCAGCCGAGGTGCTGCTGGACAACATCGCCAAGCTGTTCCAGCTGTCGATCACGCCGCAGCAGTTCGTGTCCAACATGAACGCGGTCATCGGCAGTTGAGCGCGTTCGCCACCCCCGCCCGGAGGGGGACGCCGCCGGCCGCCACGCGAGAGGCCCGAGGCGGCGTCCTCCCGTGGCTGGCCGTGCCGGCTCTGGCGGTGTTCGTCGCCTTCGGGGTAATTCCACTGGTCGGGGTCCTGTTCCTCAGCTTCACGTCCTGGGACGGGCTCGGCGACATCCAGATGTCCGGGCTCACCAGCTGGTGGGCCGTGCTCAGCGACCCCGGCCTCCTGCACGCGCTGTGGGTGACGTTGCTGGTGATGGCCGCCTCCTGGGCGGTTCAGACGCCGATCAGCATCCTGATCGGGGTGTTCCTGGCCGGGCACCAGCGCTATCGCGCGCTGCTGGCCGTGCTGTACTTCATCCCACTGCTGCTCAGCTCGGCCGCCGTCGCCATCGCCTACAAGGCACTGCTCGATCCGAACTTCGGGCTCGGTGCCGGGCTGCACATCGGGCTGCTCGCACAGGACTGGCTCGGCGAGCCCTTCCTCGCCTTCAGCGTCGTGATCTTCGTGGTGTCGTGGCAGTTCATCCCCTTCCACTCGCTGATCTACCAGGGCGGCGTACGGCAGATCCCGCGCTCCATGTACGAGGCCGCCGAACTGGACGGCGCGGGCCGCGTCCGCAAGTTCTTCAGCATCACGCTGCCGCAGCTCAAGTACACGATCATCACGTCCTCCACCCTCATGGTCGTCGGGTCCCTGACCTTCTTCGACCTGATCTTCGTGCTGACCGCGGGCGGTCCCGGCGACGCCACCCGGGTGCTCGCCCTGGACATGTACAAGCGCGGGTTCCAGGCCAACCTCATGGGACCGGCCAGTGCCATCGCCGTCATCCTCGTCCTCGTGGGCCTCGCCCTGGCGTTGCTCCTGCGCCGGCTCGGCGGCGGCGACGCAGGAGCCAGCCAGATGGAAGGGGCCTGACCATGGGCTTGACCCACACGACCGGGCTCAAGCGGACCCCGGCGGCCGAAACGGGACCGCGCCGGCGCCGACCGCGTCCAGGCGGCGAACGCCCCAACTGGCTGGGCGGGGCCGCGGGCTGGCTGTGGCTGGCGATCGTGATCGTGCCGATCTACTGGATCCTCATCACCAGCTTCAAGGCACAGAGCACCTACTACGCCACCAACCCGCTGGCGCCGCCTACCGAGCCGACCCTCGGCAACTACAAGATGGTCATCGAGTCCGACTTCCCGCTGTACTTCCTCAACAGCCTCATCGTGACCGTCGGCGCGGTCGTCCCGGCGGTCACGGTCGCGTTCATGGCGGCGTACGCGATCGTCCGGGGCGGCGCCCACCGCTTCCTGCGCGGGGTGAACTCGCTCTTTCTCATGGGGCTGGCCATCCCGCTGCAGGCGACCATCATCCCGATCTACCTGATCATCATCCGGCTGCGCCTCTACGACTCGCTGACGGCGCTGATCCTCCCGTCCATCGCCTTCGCGATCCCGCTGTCGGTGCTGGTCCTGGCCAACTTCATCCGTGACGTGCCCAAAGAGCTGTTCGAGTCGATGCGGCTGGACGGCGCGGGCGAGATGACGACGCTCTGGCGCCTGGCCCTACCGCTCACCCTGCCGGCCGTGGTGACGGTGACGATCTACAACGCGCTGACGATCTGGAACGGATTCCTGCTACCGCTGATCCTCACCCAGAGCCCCGACAAGCGCACGCTGCCGCTCGCGCTGTGGACCTTCCAGGGACAGTACAGCGTGAACGTGCCCGCCGTACTCGCCTCCGTCGTGCTGACCACGCTCCCCCTCCTGATCCTGTACGTGGTCGGCCGCCGTCAGCTGCTCAGCGGCCTGACGGCCGGTTTCAGCAAGTGACCTTTCCCTGGCGGTACGTGGGCTTATGACGGATCAGATCTCGACGTACCAGCGCTCCGAGCCGCGGGCCGTCGCTCTCGCCTGACCGCAGGGCTCGCGGAGGTCCGGCCGGGCCGAGCCGGTTCTCCCTCGCATGGGTGGCCAAGCACGCCCCGATGTGCTTGGCCACCCATGCCAGGCCGAGAAGGAAACGAGGTCGGACGCGGCCCCTTCCGTTCCTTTGCCCGACGTCCTGCCCCGAGCCACAGACCGGCCGCCGTGACGGATCGGATCTCGACGCACCGACGCACCGATGCGCCGGACAGGGCTCGGATCACCGCTTGGCGTCGAAGACGATCTCCACCCGCCGGTTCTTCGCCTGGTTCTCCTTCACCGGCCGTCCCTGGACGGCGTTGGGCACCCTGGGCCGTCTCTCGCCGAAGCCCACGGCCTGAAAGGTCACGTGTGACAGCTGCTGCGCAAGGACCTGCCGCACGGCCTGCGCCCGCCGCAGGGACAGCGCGTCGTTGTAGGCGTCGGTCCCCTGGTCGTCGGTGTGCCCCTCGATCCTGACCATCCCGCCCGCGGAGTCGGCCTGGATCCGCTCGGCGACCCGCCGCAGCCGCTGTTGCGCCTGCGGCGTCAGCGCGGCCTTGTCAAGCGCGAACAGCACGTCACTGGTGAGCGCCACGGTGACCTGATCACCCTGCTTGGACTCGCTCTCGGCGCCGTCGAGCGACTCCACCTCGGCGATGACGTCCTCGACGGGGGCGACGATGTCCTCCACTCCGGCCACGGCGTCCTCCGGATCCGCCCACGCGACCGCGGCCGGGCCCGCCACCAGGGTGAGCGCGAGCGTGAGGACCGCGAGACGCTCAGGAGATCGGGACATCGGTGAACACGCCCAGCACCTTGAGGTCCACATTGATCTTCGTGACGTCCGGCGGCGGGGCGGCGAACGTGGCGTGCAGCGGCAGCACCTCGCCCGGCTCGGTGAACACGTCGTAGTCGGAGCACAGGCACTTGGCCCTGGGGTACTTGCCCGTGCGCGCGACGGTGTACCGCTTGCCGTTGACCGGGTCGACCAGGCTGATCCCCGCCACGGTCAGGCCGAGGCCACCGGGGGTGTCCCCCATGTCGCTGTTCATCTGCCAGCGCTCGTCGCCCTTGTTGGTGACCGTCCAGGTCAGCGTGGAGAGCCGGCCCTGCCGCTTGAGACCGGTGATCTGCACGGTCAGGTCGGCACCACCGGCTTTGACCTCCCTATCGGCGATCACCTCGCCCTGCTCGGCGGGCGCGGCCTGCTGCTCGGCGGCCCCGGCGGCTTCGGAAGGCTCGGCGGACCCGGAAGGCTCTGCGGAGTCGGTGGATTCGACGGGCTCGGTGGAGCCGGTGGCCTGCTTCTCCTCGCCACCACCGCCGCGCTGCTGCCCGGGAAGCACCCCGCAACCGGCCAGCACGATCGCCAGCACGGACGCGGCCACCGCCGGCGTGATTCCTCTTCTCAACGCGTCCCACCTCTAGCCGTCATGGATCGAATCGAACCCGACCGTAGGCAGGACACCTTCAGGATCCGCATAGTGCGCTAAAGGCGCAGGCCGCGGCGGCGCCGTACCTCGCCGGCGAGTTCTTCTGCCCCGGCGAGGCCATGCCGGTCGCCGAGAACGTCAAACTCTCCCATAGAGCTTGTTATCGCACCAACTGCACCATCTATCTCATCAAGGTCCAAAAGAGCTGCGGCCAGGGTCAGTAGCGCCTGCGCGGCCCCCCTGCGGTCCGCGTGCTCGCGGAACGTACCGAGCGCCTCCTCCGCGGCCCCGCGGGCGACGTCGGGCCGGCCCTCCGCCATGGCCACCCTGGCCAGGATCACCAGCCCCGCGGCCTCGGGCAGCCGATCCCCCAGCCGCCTGAGCAGACCGAGACCGCGTTCGGCCCGCTCACGCGCCTCGATGGGGCGCCGCTGGTCCAGATGGAGCCCGGCGAGGTCGAGCGAGACGGCCGCCTCGCCGCGCGGATCACCCAGCTCGCGATAGGCCGCGAGGCTCCTGACGAGCAGGTCCTCCGCACGCCGCAACCCGCCGAGGGCGCGCAACGCATCGGCCCTGCCGCGCTGGTCGCCCGCGGCCGAGAACGCGGTCAGGCAGGCCACAAAACACGCCTCCGCCTCCTGCTGCCGCCCCCTGGCAAGGTGGACCAGGCCGAGCCGGTGCCGGGTACGTGCCACCTCTCCCGCCTCCGCCAGCGGAAGCGCCCGCTGGAGGGCCTCGGCCGCCGCCACCAGGTGGCCCCGCACCCGGTGCAGGTCTGCCGTGGACCGCAACAGCAGCGCCTCGCCGTGGCGGTGGCCCATCCGCCTCGCGGCCCGCAGGCCGATCTCCGCGGCCATGTGCCAGTCCTCGTGGTGCGCGCCGAGCTCGAAGAAGGGCGTCAGGTAGAAGGCCAGCCGCCAGGCCGCCTCGTCCAGGCCGGTCCGATGGAAGTCGGCGACCGTCGCGACCAGGAACCCCCGCTCGGCGGCCAGCCAGCGGGCCGACTCCCTGAACTGCGTGGTCGCAAGGGCCATGACCTGCTCCGCCGGATGGGCCAGGGTCTGGCCCGAGCCTGGCTCCGCGGGCAGGAGCAGTGCCCTGGCCCGCCGGGTGCGGTCAAGGATCTCCCGTCCGGCCACGGCGAGGACCTGCCCGGGTTCGCCCTCCTCCCCGTCCAGGCGCTCGGCGGCATAAAGCCTGGTCAGATCGTGCCAGCCGTATCTCTCCTGGCCGGTCGCGTCGAGCCCGCGCACCTGCAGCAGGCCCGCCTCGGCCAGCGCCTCCAGCAACCGGTCGGCGGGCGCGCCGAGGACCGCCGAGGCCGCCCACGGGGCGAAGTCGGGCGCGGACAGCGCACCGAGGCGGCGCAGCAGCAGGCGTTCCCGATCCGAGAGCGCGTGGTAGCCGAGCGCCAGGCTGCTCCGTACCGCCAGATCGCCCGCGCTGAGCTCGTCGAGGCGGCCGCGCTCGTCCTCAAGTCGTCCCGCCAGGTGCTTCAGCGTCCAGTCCGGCCGCCGCGCCAACCTGGACCCGGCGATCCTGAGCGCCAGCGGCAGCCCGCCGCACAGCGCCGCGATCCGCGCCGCCGCCTGCGGCTCGGCCCGCACGCGCTGCTCGCCCACCACCCTGGCCAGCATCGCCACGGACTCGCCGGGATCGAACACGTCAAGCTCGCAGGCGCGCGCCGCCTCCAGGCCGAGCAACGGCGAGCGGCTGGTCACCAGCGTCAGGCAGCCGGGCCCGGTGGGCAGCAGCGGGCGCACCTGTGCCTCGTCGACCGCGTCGTCCAGCACCACCAGCAGCCGCCGCCCGCTCACCATGCTGCGGTAGAGACGGGCCCGCTCGGCCGGCTCGGTGGGCACGGCCCCCTGCGGGCAGCCGAGCGAGCGCAGCAGGTCCTCCAGCACCGCGCCCGGCGTCCTGGCCCTGAGCGAGGCGTAAAGCCGTCCGTCGGGAAAATCGAGCGCGGTGGCCGCGTGGATCGCCATCGCGGACTTGCCCGCTCCCGCCGGGCCGTGCAGCACCAGGTGGACGGGCGCGCTACCGGCCGTGGGCACCGCCCCGCGGATCCAGTCCAGCACGCGCTCTCGCCCGGCGAAATCGACGACGTCCGGCGGCATCTCGTTCGGCACGGCTCTCGGAGACGCGTCCTTGGCCAGTACCCGCTCGTGCGCCTCCCGCAGCTCGGCACCGGGTTCCAGGCCGAGCTCGTCGACCAGCAGCCGCCGCGCCTCCTGGTAGGCGCTCAGCGCCTCCGGCCTGCGTCCCGCCTGGTTGAGCGCCAGCATGAGCTGCCCCCATGCCCGCTCCCGCAGCGGGTACGCGGCCACGAGCGCGCGCAGCTCCCCGGTCAGCTCCGCACCGCGGCCGAGCGCCAGGTCCAGCTCGACACGCTCTTCGAGCGCGGTGAGCCGCAACTCCTCCAGCGGTACGGCATAGGCCAGCCGCAGCGGCCCCGAGTCGATGCCGGCCAGCGCGGGTCCCCGCCAGAGCGCCAGGGCGGCGCGCAGCTCGTCGGCCGCCTCGGCGATCCTGCCCGCGTCCCTGGCCCGCCTGCCGGCGCTCACCAGGCGCTCGAACCTGTGCGCGTCCACCTGGTCGGGGTCGACGTCGAGGAGATAGCCTCCGGGCACGGTCCGGATTCCGTCCACCACCTTGCGCAGCGCGCTCACGTACACCCGCAGCACCGGCTCGGCCGAAGCCGGCGGCTCCTCGCCCCACACCTCGGCGATCAACCGGTCGACGGTCAGCACCCGCCCTCGCCGCAGCAGCAGCGCGGCCAGCAGCGCCCGATGCTTGGCGGGTCCGGGCGTGAGGTCACGGTCGCCGTCAAGGACCCGCAGCGGTCCCAGCACGCCGAACCGCACCGCTCAGCCCTTCGCCGGGCGAAGCTCGAACGAGCGGAACCTGACCTGGACGGGCTCGGCCGTGTCCGGCGCCGCGTAGACGCCGGTGTCCCCCGGGCCATAGGGGTTCCGCGTGTCGGCGGCCTCGCTCACCAGTTCGTCGTTGAGCCACATGCTCAGGGCGACCCGGTCCCCCCGCTGCTCGCACTGGGCGACGATCCGGTTGTCGGCTGACTTCTTCACCCGTACGGGCCCGTGCAGGACCGTGCTCTGCCCGCCGTGCCGTTTGGTGATCGAGGCGCTGCCCGAACCGGTGACCGCGAAGTCGTAGCGGTCACCGGTACTCGCGTCGCCGTGGCACCAGACGCCGAACTCCCCCGAGCCCCGCTCCAGCCGGATCCTGGAGCTGACCACGATGCCCTCGGCGGGCTCGGCGGAGAAGGGCGCCGACTTCCACAGCCGCCAGCCGGGATTCGCGGTCAGCAGGTAGGACCCGCCGTCCTGCTCGGCCCTGCCACCGTCGGACACGCCGACGGCCCAGGATTCGGCGAAGTCCGCACGGTAGGGCAGCGCCGGTGTGCCGAGGCCGGCGTAGGCGGTCCATCCGCCTGCCAGGAGCGCCACGAGCGCGATGGCGCCCGCGATCCACGGCCACCGCCGGGTGCCCCTTCCGGGCCGTGTCTCTGCGGTGACCGGTCCCTCGGGTGCGCCCGGCGCACCGGTGACGGCCCAGGCACGCTCGACCACCTGGCTTGCCGTCGCCGGGGTCGGCCGGCCGCCGATCAGCTCGTCCAGCAACTGCTGGGCGCTCGGCCGCCGCGCGGGATCCCTGGCCATGGCCCGCTCGACGACGGCGCGCATGCGTTCGTCGAGGCCATCGAGATTCGGCCCCTCGTTGAGGATCCGGTAGAGGACCTCCGGCGGCGGGCCGCCGCCGAACGGCAACCGTCCCGTGCCGGCGAACGCGATCATCCCGCCCCACGCGTAGACGTCGATCGCGGGCGTCAGCGGCTCGCCGCGCACCTGCTCGGGGGCCATGAAGGCGGGCGTACCCATGATCGTCTGGCTGGTCAGGCTCTGGTGGTCGACGAGCTGGGCGATACCGAAGTCGATCACGCGCGGGCCGAGCGGCGACAGCAGCACGTTCGACGGCTTGAGATCGCGATGGATCACCCCCGCCCCGTGGATGGCGTGCAGCGCCGTGGCGATCCCGACCGCGAGCGCCTCCAGGTTGGCGCCGGTCAGCGGCCCCTGCTCGCGTACGGCCTGCGCCAGGTCGGGTCCCCTCACATACTCCGTGACGAGGTAGGCGGCACCTTCCTCGATCCCGGCGTCGAGCACGGGAGCGGTGCAGAACCTGGCCACGCTGCGCGCCGCCGTGACCTCGCGGTCGAAGCGCCGCCGGAAGGCCGGGTCGCCGGCCAGCTCCGGGTGGATCACCTTCACCGCGGCCAGGCCACCGGTCGGGGTGGTGGCGAGGTGCACCACCCCCATACCGCCCCGGCCCAGCTCACGCCTGAGCTCGTATCCCCCGATCACCTTCACCGGAGTCACCTTACGATTAAACGATTACATCCGGGACAAGCCCTCCCCCTCGTCACGACTCGTCGCCGGCACCTTCGCGGACCCGGCGTGCGCCCGCCTGGCTGCGAAAAACTCATGACAACGGCCACCTGCGGCGAAAGGATTGGGCCCCATGACCGACACGCGCGTTGACGCCCCCTTCATCGCCGACGAGAGCACCATGCTGCACTCCTGGCTGGACTGGCACCGGGAGACCCTGGCGGTGAAATGCGCCGGGCTGTCGGACGAGCAGCTTCGCCTGCGCTCCGCCGAGCCGTCCACGCTCTCCCTGCTGGGTCTGGTCCGCCACATGACCGAGGTCGAGCGCAACTGGTTCCGCAACGTCCTCAACGGTGAGGACATCGGCCCGTTCTACTATTCCGACGACGATCCCGACGGCGACTTCGACACCCTGGAGACGACCACGACGGAGCAGGCCTTCGCCCGCTGGCGGGAGGAGATCGCCCACTCTCGCGAGGTGTCCGCCGGGCTCCCCATCGACACCGTGGGCAAGGCACAACGCCACGGCCATGACGTGTCACTGCGCTGGATCCTCGTCCACATGATCGAGGAGTACGCCCGGCACAACGGCCACGCCGACATCATTCGCGAGCGGATCGACGGGGTCGCCGGGGAGTAGGCAGGGCCTGCCGGAAACCAGGCGGACAGGCAGCGGGCGGCTCAGCTGGGGGCGGGGGTCTCCGCCAGCGTCTCGGCGATCAGCCGGTCGAGGTTGGCCGGGCTCGCCGGACGGGCGATGGCGGCATCGGCGAAACGGGCCAGGAGCCGGGCGAAGACCTCGCGGTCCTGCTCGTCCCAGTCGGCCATCAGGCCGTCCAGGTAGGTGCGCCGGTGGCGGACCACCACCTCCAGCACGCGGCGGCCCCGCTCGCTCAGCACGAGCCTGGCCCGCCTGGCGTCCACGGCCGACTCCTCGCGCTCCACGAGCCCCGCGCCGATCGCGTCGTTGACCAGCCTGCTGGCGGTGGAGGGATCGACGTCCAACTGCTCGGCCACGGCACCCACGGTCACCTCGGGCACGTCCAGGCTCAGCTTGTGCACGGCATGCACGACCATGACGTTCGACATGTGCACCGGCCGCTGCGGCTCTTCGGCCCTGCGCGCGCGCAGTGGCCGCGACCAGATCCGGCGGAGCCGAAACAGGGCCACATCGATCACCGCTCCGGGCGTCCCCTCGTTCACGGCGCCACCCTAACGCCTGCGGGGGGCGACGGGCGCCCCCCGGCAGAAGACGGTCAGCCGGCCAGGCGGACCGGGTTGACCAGATCGGCGTACATCAGCAGGCCCGCCATGATGACCATCAGGAAGGCGATCGCGTACGTGAGCGGAAGCGCCTTGGCGATGTCGACGTGGCCGGGGGTGGGGCGGCGGGCGACGCGCGCGAAGCCGCGCTTGAGACCCTCCCAGAGGCCACCGGCGATGTGGCCGCCGTCCAGCGGGAGCAGCGGGATCAGGTTGAACAGGCCGATCGCCAGGTTGAAGCCCGCCAGCAGGTTGATGAAGACGACGATCTTGTTCTCCAGCGGGATCGCGGAGGCGGCGATCTCACCGCCGATGCGGCTGACGCCGATGACGCCGATCGGGCCGTTCTTGTCACGCTCGTCACCGGAGAAGGCGGCGTTCCAGACGCCCACCATCTTCTCAGGGAGCCTGAGCAGCGCGGAGGCGGTGGCCGAGGTGAGGTCCCACATGTGCTCGGTCACGGCGCCGAAGTTCTGCTGCTCTATGGCGATCTTCGGACTGACCCCGAGGTATCCGACGCCCTTTTCGATCTTGCCGGGCTCGTCGAGCGACTCGCGGTCCTGGGCGATGAGGGTGGCGTTGACGGTCAGCTCCTGCCCCCCGCGCCTGATACCGATCGCGATCGGCCCCGCGCCGTGGTCGCGGATGGCCCGCGTCGCGGCGTCCCAGCTCGCGGCGGGCCTGCCCGCCACGGCCACGATGACGTCCCCCGGCCTCAGCCCTGCCACGCTGGCCGGGCTGGGCCTGTCGGCCGCGGTGCACTCCTGGTTCTTGGCGTAGTCGGCCGCGGTCTTCACGCACTGCGGGATCGAGGCGATCTCGGTCTTCTGCACGGGGATGCCGAACCCCATGAGCACGACGCCGAACAGGATGAACGCCAGCACGAAGTTCATCGCCGGACCGCCGGACATGATGATGACCTTCTGCCACCAGGGCTTGCGGTAGAACACCCGGTTCTCGTCGCCCGGCTGCACGTCCTCCAGGGCCACGTCACGCGCGTTCTCGATCAGGCCCTGCCACGGCCCGGTGGAGACCGAGCGCACCTTGCCCGGGGCGTCGGTGGGCCGGGGCGGCAGCATGCCGATCATCCGGATGTAGCCGCCGAGCGGGAGCCACTTGATCCCGTACTCGGTCTCGCCCTTGCGGCGCGACCACATCGTCGGGCCGAAACCGACCATGTACTGGGTGACCTTGACGCCGAACAGCTTGGCCGGCACCAGGTGGCCGATCTCGTGCAGCCCGATCGACACCATCAGTCCCACCAGGAACACAACGACTCCGACCACGGAGAGCCAGCTCACAGGTTCATACTCCCATCGCGGTTTCACCGACAATGCCCCATAAGAGATTAGCCGAAGTATCCGGCCTTCACGGCCCCGTTCCTCATCGAGTCACGTGCGGGCACTTTGCCGATCGGCCACATTTCATTGACATTAAGCGATCACACAATCACTCTTTGATGATGGTGAGGACGAGAGATCGGAGCGTTTTGATCGGAATTTTGGTTGCCGAACACCTACCCCTGATACGGCGCGGGCTGGTGGCCTCGCTGGAGGGCGAGAGCGACATGCGGGTGGTGGCCGACGTGGCCGACGGCGAGGAGGTCGTCCCCGCCGTGCTGCGGCACGCGCCCGAGGCCGCGGTCATCGACCTCGACCTGCCGGGGGCCGACGGTTTCACCACCGCCCTCCGGCTGTATGAGGAGGCTCCCCGCTGCAGTGTCCTGCTGCTCTCCCGCGCCCCGAACCCGGGCCAGGTCCGCCGCGCCTTCGCCGCCCACGCGCTCGGTTTCATGAGCCTGGAGGCCGACCCCGGGCAGCTGGCCGACGGCGTCCGCCGGGTCGCGGCCGGCCGCCGCGCGGTCGACTCCGAACTCGCGGTGGCGGCCCTGAGGTCGGCGGACAACCCCCTGACCCGCCGGGAGCTCGACGTGCTCCGGCTGGTCGCGCGGGGCGCCAGGTCCGGCGAGGTCGCCGACCAGCTGTTCCTCTCCGTGGGAACGGTCCGCAACCACCTGTCACGGATCATGTGCAAGACCCAGGCCCGCAACCGTCTCGACGCCGTGCGCATCGCCGCCGACTCCGGTTGGCTCTGACGCCTCTCACACCTCAGGGGCGCCAGATGAGGATGAGGGCGCAGTCATCGTTGTGCCCCGCCGACATGGAGGTGACCAGGTTACGGGCACCATCGCGGAACCCGGAGGGCACCAGACGCTCGGCCTCTCCCAGCAGGCGGTCGAGGCCCGCGTCGATGTCGCGCCCCGGCTGCTCGATCAGGCCGTCGGTGTAGAGCATGAGCGCGTCGCCCTTGCGGAGCATCCCCTGGTCCGCCTCGCAGTGCAGGTCGGGCACGACACCGAGAACGACGCCCTTGGCCGTGGAGACCCGCCACGTTCCCGCGCCCGACTCGTACTTGACCACCGGGGGATGACCGGCCGAGGTGATGACGTACTCGCCCGTCGCGAGGTTGAGCCGCAGGTGGACCGCGGTGACGAAGCCCTCGGCCTCGCGCTGGCGGTGCAGGTAGGTGTTGCAGGCGGGCAGGAAGTCGTCGACCGAGCCGAGCAGCCCGCCGAAGGTGCCCGACAGCAGCAGTGCCCGGGTGCCCGCGTCGACGCCCTTGCCCGACACGTCGACCAGGGCGAGCTCCATCGTGTCGCCCTCGCGGATGGAGACCAGGAAGTCACCGCCGAAGGAGGAGCCTCCGGCCTGCTTGAGCACCACCTTGGAGCCCCACTCCTTGGGCAGCGAGGGCAGGTCGCTCTGGCTCTTGAGACGGTCGCGCAGTTCCAGCAGCATCGCGTCGCCGCGCAGGCCCTGCACGCCGAGCTTGCCCCGGGTACGGGCCATCAGCGCGGCCAGCACGGCGGTGAAACCGAAGGTGACCAGCAGGCCGGGGCCGATGTAGTCCACCCCTCGCACCACGGCCACGTAGACCAGCGAGGCCGCGACCGCGCACAGCAGCTTGACAAGGCTGTTCAGCCGGAGCTGAAGCCCGGCCACCAGAGTGATCGGGATCATGAGCGCCGGGGAGAACCACTCCATGGAGACCCTCGCGGCCAGCACACCGATCAACAGGGTCAGCAGGATCAGCGTGATGAGCAGGTTTCTGTCGCGTGCCAGAGGGCCCCGGCGCAGCAGACGCACGATGGGGACGAGAAGCGGGATGCGGACCAGGAACGCGCGGAGCGCCGGGGGAAGCAGCGGCACCGGACGGGAACTCATGATGCGCCTGACTGTATCTGGCTATCCCCCATTTGGGCAGCCGACTTGACCAATGCCTTGATCACTAAGCGCGGATATTAGCTGGCCGGAACTGTTTGTCCCATCTACCGTGTGAAAAATGACTCTTAGCCTGCGTCCGATCACCGAAGCCGAGTGGTCAGGTTGGATAACCGTCGACGAGGAGGCGTTCGGCGCTCCCGTCCCCCCGCACCGGGCGGAGCTGTACAGAGGTGTCACCGAGTTCGACCGCTCGCTCGGGGTGTTCGACGGCGATCTGCTGGTGGGCACCACGGCGGTGTGCAGTTTCACCATGACCGTGCCCGGCGGCCCGATCCCGGTCGGCGGCATCACCGCCGTCGGCGTGCTGCCCTCCCATCGCCGCCGGGGAGTCCTCTCCTCGTTGATGACCCGCCAGCTGTCCGACCTGCACGAGCGGGGTGAGGCGGTCGCCGCGCTCTACGCCTCCGAGGCCGCGATCTACGGACGTTACGGCTACGGCAGGGCCGCGGACAGCCTGGTCTTCCGGATCCCCACGGCGAAGACGGCCTTCACCCGGCACGCCCCCGTCGATCCGGGCCTGCGGCTGCGCGTCGTCAGGCCCGCGGAGGCCAGGGCCACCTTCGAGAAGGTCTACGAGTCGGCGCTCGACGAGCGTCCGGGACTGTACGCCCGCACCCCCGGGCGCTGGGACTCGGCGCTGACCGACCACGAGGCCGACCAGGGCGGCGCCGGACCGCTGCGCGCCGTGATCGTCGAGGACGACGCCGGTCCGCGGGGCTACGCGCTCTTCAGGATCAGGCAGAGCTGGACCGAGGACGACGTCCCCGACGGCGAACTGCAGATCAAGGAGCTGTTCGGTCTCGATCCCGCCGCCTACGCACTGCTCTGGCGGCACGTCCTGGACCGCGACCTGGTCTCGCACGTCACCGCCAGGAACCGTCCCTCGGACGACCCGCTGATCCACCTGCTGGCCGAACCCCGCATGCTCCACGCGCGCTGGCTGGACGAGCTGTGGATCCGCGTCGTGGACGTCGAGCGGGCCCTTCCGGCCCGCCGCTACTCCGCGCCCGTGGACGTGGTGATCGACGTCGAGGACGACGTCTGCCCATGGAACGCGCGCCGCTGGCGGCTGACCGCCGACACCTCCGCCGCCCGCTGCGTGCCCTGCGACGATCCGGCCGACCTGGCACTGCCGGTCTCCGTGCTGGGCGCGGCCTACCTGGGCGGGCGCCCGCTGGCGGCCCTGCTGGCGGCGGGGGTGGTACGCGAGTCGCGCGCGGGGGCCCTGCGGGAGCTGTCCACCGCGATGTCGTGGGGTCCCGCCCCCTGGGGCGGCACGATCTTCTGACCACGGCCACGGCCGCCCGGCCCGCCGATCAGGCCGGGCCCGGAGTGGACCCGCCCGGACGGGCCGGGCGGGTTATGGTTGCGGCATGGCACTGCAGAGCTTGCAGATCAACGCGATCACCGCGATGCGGGCGCGAGACGTCTCGCGCCCGACACAGGAGCAGCAGGACAGCGCGGACCGCCGCCCGCTGCGCGACGAGGCGCCCCGCAAGGAGCCCACGCGCAGGCGGTGAGGACTACGGCAGCGGCGGGAGCTGGCCGATGGTCTCGTACGAGGTGAGCTGTGCGATCCGGCGGTTGTGGCGCTCGGCCCCGGAGTACGAGGTGTTGAGGAAGACCTCGACGAACCGGGTCGCCTCCTCCTCCGGGTGCATCCGCGCGCCGACGCTGACCACGTTGGCGTTGTTGTGCTCGCGGGCGAGCCTGGCGGTCTCCTCGCTCCAGGCCAGGGCGGCGCGGATGCCGCGCACCTTGTTGGCCGCGATCTGCTCGCCGTTGCCCGAGCCACCGATGACGACCCCCAGGCTGCCCGGGTCGTCCACGACGCCCTGGGCCGCGCGCAGCACGAACGGCGGGTAGTCGTCCTCCGCGTCGTAGACGAAGGGACCGCAGTCCACGACATCGTGGCCGTGCTCCTTCAACCAGGAGACGATGTGGTTTTTGAGCTCATAGCCGGCATGGTCGGCACCGATGTAGACGCGCACCCACCCAGTTTCGCAGGTGTGCGCGGGCGGCTTTACCCGGCCCCGGCTAGAGTAATAGTCCCTATACTCACTCAACCCTTACAAGAGAGAAATCCACATGCGTGACATCCGAGTGGTCGGTGACCCCGTCCTGCGCACGCCCGCCGAGCCGATCACCGAGTTCGACCGCGACCTGCGGCGCATGATCGACGAGATGTTCGACGTGATGTACGCCGCGCAGGGCGTCGGCCTGGCGGGCCCGCAGATCGGCGTGTCGAAAAGGATCTTCGTCTACGACTGCAGCAACCGCAAGGGGCACGTGATCAACCCTGAGCTGACCGTGGACGACGACTCCGAGGTCCTCGACGAGGAGGGCTGCCTGTCCGTTCCCAGCCGCGAGACCGGCACCCCGCTCTACGCCAGAACGCCCCGGGCCGCCGGCGTGACGGTAAGCGGCCTGGACCGGCTGGGGCGGCCGATCCGGCTCAGGGCCCGTGGCCTGCTGGCACGCTGCTTCCAGCACGAGACCGACCACCTCGACGGCATGCTCTACGTGGACCGGCTGGCCAAGGACGCCGCCAGGAAGGTCCTGCTCCAGGCGCCCTGATCCGGCGGGGCCCGCCGGGCGCGGACAGCCGCGCCCGGCGCCCTCAGAGCTGGATCGCCTTGATCTCCAGATACTCCTCAAGGCCGAACTCGCCCAGCTCGCGGCCGAGGCCCGACTGCTTGTAGCCGCCGAAGGGGGCTCGCGGATTGAACTGACCGCCGTTGATCGCCACCTGGCCGGTGCGCAGCCGTCGCGCGACCTCGACCGCGTGCTGCTCGCCACCCGCCCACACCGCACCGGCCAGGCCGTACGGGGTGCCGTTGGCGATGGCGACGGCCTCGTCCTCACCCCGGGTGTAGGGAATGATCGTGAGGACCGGGCCGAAGATCTCCTCCTGCTCGATCACCATCCCCGGCTCCACCCCGGCGAACACCGTGGGCTCCACGTAGAAACCGCGCTCCATCGGCCGGTCGGTGCCTCCGGTGACCAGCCGGGCACCTTCCTCCTGGCCTCGGTTGATGTAGCGGATCACCCGGTCACGCTGGGCCGCCGACACGAGCGGGCCGAGCCGGGTCGCCTCGTCGAAGGGATCGCCGACCGTGTACTTCCGCGCGGCGTCGACGACGAGACGGACCACCTCGTCGTACTGGTCCCGGTGGACGATCATGCGGGTCCAGGCGGAGCAGGTCTGGCCGGAGTTGAGGAAGGCGTTGGCCACCGTCGCCTTGGCCGCCGCCGGAAGATCCGCGTCCGGCAGGACCAGGCTGGCGGACTTGCCACCGAGCTCCAGGGCCACCCGCTTGATCGTCTCGGCCGCGAGCGAGGCGACCCGGCGCCCGGCCCCGGTGGAACCGGTGAACGACACCATGTCCACCTCCGGGTGGGTGACCAGGGCCTCACCCACCACCGGGCCGTAACCGCTGAGCATGTTGAAGACCCCGGCTGGCAACCCGACCTCGTCGAAGATCCCGGCGAGCGCGAAGGCCGCCAGCGGAGCCACCTCGCTGGGCTTCAGCACGACGGTGCAGCCCGCGGCGAGCGCGGCGCCCACCTTGCAGACGACCTGGTGGAGGGGGTAGTTCCAGGGGGTGATGGCGGCGACCACCCCGGCCGGCTCCCTGAAGACGCGGGAGTTGCCGACCTGCCCGCCCTCGAAGTCGTAGGTCTCGGCCAGCTGGGCGTAGGAGGCCAGCACCCCGGCCGGCATCAGCGTCTGCACCCTCATCGCCACGCCGTACGGCGCGCCCATGTCCGTGGCGATGATCCTGGCTATCTGGTCGGAGCGTTCTCGTATCAGCCCGGCGGCGGCGGCGAGGATCCGGCCTCGCTCGGCGGGAGCCGTCGCCGACCAGGAGGGAAAGGCCTCGCGGGCGGCGGCCACGGCGACCTCGACGTCGGCGGGCGTCCCGGCGGGCACCCTGTCGATCAGCTCCTCGGTCGCCGGGTTGATCACGTCAATGCTCTCGCCCGACGTGGAGGGCTGCCAGGCTCCATCCAGATAAAGGTGACGCATGCCCCTCATCTTTGCGCGCGTGCCCCTGTTTCGCGAGGGCGCGGCGGGTACCGCGATCACACAGAGATCATCGTTGTACGGGGACACAACCGCGATTCCATCGGCCCGCCGCGATCACTCCCGGCGGGCCTGAGGAAAGGACGGAGCCGCGGATCAGTCGAAGATCGGACGCCGGTCCCTGGACCGCTTGAGCTCGAAGAAGCCGTCGGTGGCCGCGACCAGCCGTACCCCGTCCCAGAGCTTGCCCGCGTCCTCGCCCTTGGGCGCGGGCGAGATGACCGGGCCGAAGAAGGCGACGCCCTCGACCGAGATCACCGGGGTGCCGACCTCCTGGCCGACCCGGTCGATGCCGTCGTTGTGCGAGGCGCGCAGTGCCTCGTCGAACTCCGTCGAGTCCATCGCGTCGGCGAACGCGCGGTCGAGCCCGGCGGCCTCCAGGGCCTCCTCGACGGTCTCGCGGAGCGTGTCGAGCTCCTTGACCCTGCCCTGGTTGTGAAAGCGGGTGCCAAGCTCGGTGTAGAGGCGGCCCACCGTCTCGGAGTCGTACTTCTCCTGCACCGCGGTGACCACTCGGACCGGGCCGATGGCCTTGGCGATCATCTCGCGGTAGCTGTCCGGGACCTCCTTGTCCTCGTTCAGCACGTTGAGGCTCATGATGTGCCAGCGCGGCTCGATCGGCCGCACCTTCTCCACTTCCAGCAGCCAGCGAGAGGTCATCCACGCGAACGGGCAGAAGGGGTCAAACCAGAGGTCAACGGGGACTCGCTCAGTCATCTTCTCGGCTTCCTGGTCGTAAGACTTCGTCGACAGCGACAACCCGGACAGCTGAGTTCCCTATTCCATGGGTGGATTAATACCTTTACATGTGGCTTTATTCTCAAATTTAATGATCAGCCCACAGGTTGTGCCAACGCCGCGCGTCGCGGCCTTACATGGCAGGATTCAGTCACCCCCTAGCAACGGAGCGGGGGAAGTTGTGAAGAGGGAGCGGTAGTGGCAGGCAATCTGACCCGTGATGAGGCGCGCGAGCGCGCACGGCTGCTCAGTGTGCAGTCCTATGCGGTGGAGCTCGACCTGACCGAGGGTGAGGAGCGCTTCGAGAGCGTCACCACGGTCCGCTTCACCAGCACCCGCCCGGGTGCCGAGACGTTCGTCGACCTGGCCGGCGCGAAGGTGCGCAAGGCGGTCCTGAACGGCGTCGAGCTGGACGTGAGCGGCTATGACCTGGAGACCGGGCGGCTGCCGCTGCCGGGTCTGGCCGAGACCAACGAGCTGCGCGTGGACGCCGACTGTTCCTACACCCGTACCGGCGAGGGCCTGCACCGCTTCGTCGATCCGGTCGACAAGAGCGTCTATCTGTACAGCCAGTTCGAGACGGCCGACGCGCACCGGATGTACGCGTGCTTCGACCAGCCCGACCTGAAGGCCACCTTCGAGCTGACCGTGCTCGCGCCGTCCCACTGGGAGGTCATCTCCAACGCGGCGCCCGACTCGGCCGAGGAGCTGGCGGAGCACCATGGCAAGCACGGTGCGCTCCAGGCGGCCAAGCGCTGGCACTTCCCGCCCACCCCGGTGATGTCGACCTACATCACCGCGCTGTGCGCCGGGCCGTACCACAAGGTGACCTCCGAGCACGACGGCATCCCGCTGGGCCTGTACTGCCGGGCCTCGCTCGCCGAGCACCTCGACCCGGAGAACCTCTTCGAGGTGACCAGGCAGGGCTTCGACTTCTTCCACGAGATCTTCGGCGTCCGCTACCCGTTCGGGAAGTACGACCAGCTCTTCGTCCCCGAGTTCAACGCCGGGGCGATGGAGAACGCGGGCTGCGTGACCTTCCTGGAGGACTACGTCTTCCGTTCGCGCGTCACCGACGCGATGATCGAGCGCCGCGCCGAGACGATCCTGCACGAGATGGCGCACATGTGGTTCGGTGACCTGGTCACCATGCGCTGGTGGGACGACCTGTGGCTGAACGAGTCGTTCGCCACCTACGCCTCGGTGCTCTGCCAGGCCGAGGCCACCCGCTGGGGCCAGGGCGCCTGGACCACCTTCGCCAACGTCGAGAAGTCCTGGGCCTACCGCCAGGACCAGCTGCCCTCGACCCACCCGATCGCCGCCGACATCGTCGACATGCACGCGGTCGAGGTCAACTTCGACGGGATCACGTACGCCAAGGGCGCCTCGGTCCTCAAGCAGCTCGTCGCCTACGTGGGGCTGGACAACTTCCTGGCCGGGGTACGCGACTACTTCCGCGAGCATGCCTGGGGTAACACCACGCTCGCGGACCTGCTCGGCGCGCTGGAGCGCACCTCGGGGCGCGACCTGTCCTCCTGGTCGAAGGAGTGGCTGGAGACCTCCTGGGTCAACACGCTGCGCCCGTCGTTCACCACCGACCCCGAGGGCCGTTTCATCGAGTTCGACGTGCTCCAGGAGGCCCCCGCCGACTACCCGACGCTGCGCTCGCACCGCGTGGCCATCGGCCTGTACTCCCTGCGGGACGACAGGCTGGTCCGGGTGAGGCGAGTCGAGCTGGACGTGGTCGGCGCGCGCACCGCGGTGGCCGAGCTGGTCGGCGAGGTACAGCCGGATCTGATCCTGATCAACGACGACGACCTGACCTACGCCAAGGTCAGGCTCGACGAGCGGTCGCTGCAGACCGTGGTGAACGGCGGCATCGGCAAGTTCACCGAGTCCCTGCCCCGTGCGCTGTGCTGGTCGGCCGCCTGGGACATGACCAGGGACGCCGAGATGTCCGCCCGCGACTATCTCGCCCTGGCCGTCTCCGGGATCAAGTCGATCACCGACATCACGGTCGCCCAGACCGTGCTCCGCCAGACCCGCCTGGCCCTCCAGCAGTACGCCGACCCCGCCTGGCGCGCCCAGGGCATGGCCCGGCTGGCCTCCGCGCTGCGCGACCTGGTCACCGGTGCCGCCCCCGGCTCCGACTACCAGCTCGCCTACCTGAACGCGCTGGCCGCCACCGTCACCTCAACCGAGGACCTGGCGTTCCTGAAGGGACTGCTGGACGGTGAGACCGTGCTCGACGGCCTCACCGTCGACGCCGACCTGCGCTGGACACTGACCGTCGCCCTGGTCTCCGGCGGTCTGCTCGGCGAGGAGGACATCGCTCAGGAGCTGCTGCGCGACGCCACCGCGACGGGCGAGCGTTCCGCCGCGCTCTCCCGTGCCTCGATCCCGACGGTCCAGGGCAAGGCGAACGCCTGGGCCTCGATCATCGAGGGCAAGCTGAGCGGCGCGCTGCTCCGCTCGACGATCGTCGGCTTCATGGACCCGCGCCACCCGGAGCTGCTGGAGCCGTACGCGGCGAAGTACTTCGAGGAGATCGGCAGGATCTGGAAGTCCTGGACCTCCGACAGCGCTCAGAACTTCGCCAACGGCTGCTACCCGGCTCTGGTCATCTCCCCCGAGACGGTCGCCAGGACCCAGGACTTCATCTCGGCCGACCAGCCGCCGCACGCCCTGCGGCGCCTGCTGCTCGAGGGCGCCGACAGTATCGGCCGCGCCCTGCGTGCCCAGGCCAAGGACGCCGCCACCGGCTGACCTCGCCGCTGAGACCGGACGGACACTCCCCGCCAGACGGGCGGGGGGTGTCCGTCCGGTGCGCCGTCACGGGCCGCTGAGGCCAGGCGGCCCTGAGCACCTCGGGGCGAACACTGGTAGAGATAGGTGTCAATCGCAAGAAACACCCCATGTCCGGCTCCGTCCGGTCATCGAGATCTCGCCGGGGGTGAGGACTCCGGGCTCCGGCCCCGGAAAGCGAAGTCAAGAGAGGGCAACCCCGTGGAATCGGCACGTGATCTGCTCATCTCCCTGGCCAGGAGGTACGCCTTTGGTGATGTCGGAGCCCTCGCCTCCGGTGTCGTGGAGAAGGCGGGCGACATCGAGGCGGCGTGCGAGTTCGGCCAGCGGCTGCTCTCGCTCGACGCGGAGGACTTCGCCGCCGAGGCGCGGGCCGTACCGAGTGACCTGCGGCGGCGGGCTCGGGCCTGCACGATGCCGCAGACACCCCGCGAGCAGCCACGCGGCGCGCTGGAGTCGCTGCGGCCCGCGTACGGGCTGCTGCTGGAGGTCATCGCGGTCAGGTGGCACCGTCGCGAGCTGAGCCCCATGGTCGCCGCCATCCACATCGCCAGCGAGTATCTCCCGCTGCTCGCATTCGAGCCGGTACTCGGCAACGCCGGTGATCCCGCGCGCTGGCCGGCGGGCCTGACCGCGCCGGACAGCAGGTTCGGGGTGATCGGCGACCGCGAGTGCGATCACACGAAGGCCGAGCAGTCGGCGGTCAACCGGACACTGCGCGTGGCGGGAGAGCCCGCCGAGGGGTGGCGCGCCTACTTCGACCGCCAGCACAGCCAGGTCGCCGGGGCGCTGGCCACCTGCGTGGCCGACTGCCGCAACCCCTGCACCGCGATGGACTGGGTGCGAGCGGACCGCCGCGACGACCTCGCCCTGCGTGCCGGTGTGGCGCTGGCCTTCGCCGAGACCCCGCTGGTGCGGCTGCGGCACGCCGCTCCGGTGGGCCACGGGTTCGGCGTGCCCTCTCCCGAGGAGGTCATCGAGGCCTGGGAGCGCAGCCGGACCATCCTGGCCAAGAACGAGGTGGGCGCCGAGGCGTCCGGTGACGACGGCTTCCCCCTGCCGGGGCTGCCGGCCCTGTTCTCCGCCGTCGCGAGCGCCCCGGTGACGCCCTCGACGCTGCTGACGGACATCAGCAGCCACCTGGTGCGGCTTCTCCAGTCCTGAACCGGCCCTGAACCGACGCTGATGGCGGGGTGGATCAGAGCAACCGGCTGACGAACACCGACAGCGCGCAGCAGGTGATGGAGAGCAGCATCAGCCAGACGCCCCGGCGGATGTAGCGCTGCTTGGCGTCTCCGACGGCGCTGAGCCTCCTGATCTCCAGGACGAGCAGGTCGACCCTGTCGCCGGGCCTCGATCCCGGCCGTACCTCGCCGCCGAACCCCCCGGGATAGAACCGGCGTCTCTCCAGCGTCCTGCCCGCCAGCCTCGCGGTACGGCGGTAGAGGGCTCCGACGAGCATGAGGATCCCCATCAGCCAGAAGAACATGCCGGTCCACCAGAGCCATTCGATCTTGCTGGACAGCTCGCCGGGCCTCCAGTACCCGTTCAGCAGCCCGACGACGACGGCACCGGCTGCCGCGCCCGTCGTGACCAGCAGGATGACCGCCGTCTCATCCTCCCTGCGGACCCTCGCCCGGACATCGGCGAATGCCTCCTGCACGTAGCCGATGATCATGTCGGGCTCCCGCGCCGCCGTGAACCCCCCGGAAGAGCGACCCAGCAGCGCGTCCCACCTGATCCTCAGCACGAGCCGATTATCCGGGAAAATCATCTTCGCTCAGCGCGAACGGATCATCCGCGCCGCGCCGCCCGGTCCGCCAGCAGCAGGACTCCGGTGACCACCCCGCCCACCAGGTCGCCCAGACCGAGGATCGCGGCCATCGACATCGCGGCCGCGCGGCATTCGGCGTCGGGCAGCCATGCCCTGGCCCGCGGACCTGTGACGATCTCCAGCGCCCTCCCGCGATGGTCCACGAAGACGAGCACCGCCCTGTCGGCCTCCTCTCCCAGCGCGGCGTGCAGCCGCTCCGAGAAGTGGCGGCGCGGGCCGATCGCCGGCCCGAGGTAGGCGGCGAAGCGCAGTCCGGTGAGCCGCTCCGCGGTGCGCAGGGCCCCGCGGACGTCGTCCCCCTCTGTCGAGGTCAGGGTCAGCATCTCCGTACCTCGCCTTCGCCGGCCCTCGCCGGCCCTCGCCGGGCCTCACCAGGCCGCCGACGCTCCACCGGTGTGCCGCCCCGGCTCGGCGGTCTCCGCGAGCGAGACCCAGTCTGCCTCAGGCGCCGCAGGCAGGCTCGGACGCCGCTCCGTCAGCACCAGGACGGCGTCGCTGACCCCGCGCTCGCTGCCGAACGGTCCCCCCAGCCAGACCGCACCCGCCGATGTGCTCCTCGCGGCCCTGTCGCGCATCCTGCCGGGCATCGTCACAAGCAGGACGATGAGCAGGAACAGGCCACCGGAGACCCCGATGAGAAAGCCCAGGACCTCGATCGCGCTGTCCATGTCTCAAAAGTAACCCCGGGTCGGCGGCCCGTCGAGGACTACCAGGTGGTGGGCCTGCGCTCCCCCCAGAAACCCCCGCGAGCGGCCTCGATCTGCGACGACACGGAGATCAGGGTGCCCTCGCCGCCGAACCTGCCGGCCAGCATCACGCCGATCGGGAGGCCGTCCGCGCTCCAGTGCAGCGGCAGGTTGACCGCGGGCTGGCCGCTGACGTTGTAGACGGCGGGGAAGGCGGCGAACCGCTTCATCCGCTCGAAGGTCTCCTCGGGGCCCTCGACGTCCTCGAACCAGCCCACGGGCCTGGGCGGTTGCGTCACGGTCGGGGTGAGCACCGCGTCGTATGGGTCGGTCGCCAGCAGGCCGAACCGGGTGGCGAGCTGCAGCGCCGACTGGGCCTGCAGGAAGTCGGGGGCCGGGGTGGCGAAGCCGCGCTCGCGCAGCCAGGCGGTCAGCGGCCGGAGCCTGTCCTGCTTGGTCAGATCGACCGGGTGCATGCACGAGAACGCGTACCAGAGCGTCACGAACTGCGGCACCGTGTCCGGCCCGAACGGCGGGGCGATGTCGACCACCTCGTGTCCGAGCGCCGCCAGCTCCGCCGAGGCGTGCTCGTAGGCGGCGAGCACCTCGGGGTCCACCACGACGCCGGGGACCAGCGGCTCGGCGTAGCGGGCGATCCGCAGGCGACCGGGGTCGCGGCCCACGTACGCGTGGAAGGAGCCGAGTTCCGGCGGCGGCGCGTGATAGAGGTCGCCGGGGTTGTGGTGGGCCATCACGTCGAGCAGCGCGGCGGCGTCGGCGACGGTTCTGGTGATCGGGCCGTTGGTCGACAGGCCGGCCAGGTCGGGAACTATCGGTGCGAAGCTGATCCTGCCCCGGGAGGGCTTGATACCGAACAGCCCGCAGACCGAGGCGGGGATGCGGATCGACCCGGCGCCGTCGCTGCCCTGCGCGGCGGGGGCCAGGCCCGCGGCGACCGCCGCCGCCGCGCCGCCGCTGGACCCGCCGGCCGACCGGGAGAGATCCCACGGGGTGCGGCTGGGCGCCGAGACGGCGGTCTCGGTGTAGCACGGCAGCCCGAACTCGGGCGTCGCGGTCTTGCCGAGCATGATCGTCCCGGCGTCCCTGAGCCGCTCGACCACGCTGTCGTCCACCGGCGCGACGAAGTCCTCGTAGGTGGCCGAGCCGAAGTGGATCGGCACGCCCTTGACGAGGTTGAGGTCCTTGATCGGGATCGGCACCCCGGCCAGGGGCGAGGGATCGTCTCCGGCGAGCACCCTCGCCTCGACCTTGTGCGCCTGCTCCAGGGCGAGTTCGGGGGTCACCGTTACGTACGCGCCGATCTGGGGGTCCAGGCGGGCGATCCGGTCGAGGTAGTGCTCGGTGATCTCGACGGGCGAGACCTCCCTGCGCCGCACGGCTGCCGCCTGCTCCAGAGCGTTAAGATCGTGAATGTGAGCCACGCCCCGCACAGTAGGCGCAGAGCGCGCGGTTATCCAGAGTGGAAGCCCGTAGATACCCGGTTCATAGCAGCGCCAAGCGGGTGACGGCGGTCACAAAAGTATGAGAAACGCAATACTAGGCACCCCCCGGGGACGTCAGCTACCGTGAGTTACGTGGATTCCGGTCAGGTACCAGAAGACGGTAACACTACGTCACCGATTTGGGTCAGTGACCGACAGGCCGAGGACCGGCCGACGTCTCGACCCGCCGCACCAGCGTCTACGTACGCACCCGTCGAGCGCGCCGCGCTGCGCAGCCTGCTCGATCACCCCAAGTACCGCCACCTGCGCCGACGCGTTCTCGTCGCGGTCGGTGTGGGCGTGCTCGCGGCCATCCTGCTGGCCAGCTGGCAGCTGGGCTTCACCGCCGCCGTGGTGGCCGCGATCGTCGACACGGTGCTTCACTCCCGTTCCAACTCGTCGGTGCCCGCCTGGCGGCGCTCCTCGGTCGCGGAACGGCGGACGGAGATGCAGTTGAAACGGCTGGAGCGCGGGGGCTACCGCACCCTGCACGCCCGCGCGATCCCCGGCAGCGAGGCCCAGATCGACCACCTGGTCGTGGGTCCCACCGGCGTCTACGCGGTCGACTCCGAGAAGTGGGACAAGCGGCTTCCCGTCCGCGTCCAGTCGCACCGCAAGCTGTTCCACGGCCCGTTCAACCAGAAGCCCCGTCTCGACGAGGCGCGCTGGGAGGCGTCCCAGGCCGCCGAGCTGATCGCTGCGGAGCTCGGCCGTGAGATCGCGATCGTGCCGTCCCTGGCGATCTACGGCCCGGCCATCCCCTGGAAGGTCCTCAACGTCCGCGAGGTCGACGTATTCGACGGCAGTCGTGTCCGTAAATGGATCACCAAGCGGGAGCGCTCACTCACCGACACCGAGATCGACAGGATCTACGAGGTCGCCGCGCAGGTCCTGCCCGCGCGCTACCCGGAGAACTGACCTCGGCCGTCCTCACCGGCTCTCCCACACGGTGTCCGCGAAGCGGCGGTGTTCGCGGAACCTGTGGTCACGAACCCGATGTCTCATGGCATGGGCAGTCGTCTCACGCGCTGAGCGGTGGCCGTACCATTCATAGACCACGGTTTCGATGATGGGAGAAGCCTCATGCCCGCCCTCAGGTCTCGTACGGTCACTCACGGCAGGAACATGGCCGGGGCCCGGGCCCTACTCCGGGCGACGGGCGTGGCCGGCGAGGACTTCGGGAAACCGATCATCGCCGTGGCCAACAGCTTCACCCAGTTCGTCCCCGGGCACGTCCACCTGCGCGAGGTCGGCGACGTCGTGGCCGGCGCGATCCGCGAGGCGGGGGCGATCCCTCGCGAGTTCAACACGATCGCGGTCGACGACGGCATCGCGATGGGTCACGGCGGCATGCTGTACTCGCTGCCCAGCCGCGAACTGATCGCGGACGCGGTCGAGTACATGGTCAACGCGCACTGTGCCGACGCGCTGATCTGCGTCTCCAACTGCGACAAGATCACTCCGGGCATGCTGCTCGCCGCCTTCCGGCTGAACATCCCCACGGTCTTCGTCTCCGGCGGTCCGATGGAGGCGGGCAAGACCCCCAACGGGAAGCTCGACCTGATCGACCCGATGATCGCCGCGGCCAACGACGCCGTCTCCGACGCGGAGCTGCTGGAGATGGAGGAGAACGCCTGCCCGACCTGTGGTTCGTGCAGCGGCATGTTCACCGCCAACTCGATGAACTGCCTCGCCGAGGCCATCGGCCTCGCGCTCCCGGGCAACGGCACGATCCTGGCCACGCACAAGGCACGCAGGAAGCTGTTCGAGGACGCCGGACGCCAGCTCGTGGAGATCACCCGCCGCTACTACGAGCAGGACGACGAGACGGTCCTGCCGCGCGCCATCGCGACCAAGGACGCGTTCGAGAACGCCATGGCGCTGGACGTGGCGATGGGCGGCTCGACCAACACGATCCTGCACATCCTCGCCGCGGCCCGCGAGGCCCAGGTCGACTTCGGGCTGAAGGAGATCAACGAGATCTCGCTGCGGGTGCCCTGCCTGTGCAAGGTCGCCCCCGCCACCGCGAAGTACCACGTCGAGGACGTCCACCGCGCCGGCGGCATCCCGGCGATCCTGGGCGAGCTCGACCGGGGCGGTCTGCTCCACCGCGACGCCTACACGGTCAACGGCGGCACCCTGGGCGACTACCTCGACGCCTGGGACCCGCAGTCGCCGCGTGCACTGCCCGAGGCCCTTGAGCTGTGGCACGCGGGCCCCGGCAACGCCCGCACCGTGAAGCCCTTCTCCCAGGGCGCCCGCTGGGAGGAGCTGGACCTCGACCGGTCCGAGGGCTGCGTGCGTGACATCGAGCACGCCTACACCCGCGACGGCGGCCTGGCCGTCCTCTACGGCAACATCGCCACCGAGGGCTGCATCGTCAAGACCGCCGGGGTCGACGAGTCGATCTGGAGGTTCGAGGGCCCCGCGGTGGTCTTCGAGTCGCAGGACGACGCGGTCGAGGGCATCCTCAACAACAAGGTCAAGGCCGGCGACGTCGTGGTGATCCGCTACGAGGGGCCGAAGGGCGGGCCCGGCATGCAGGAGATGCTGTACCCCACCTCGTTCCTCAAGGGCAAGGGGTTGGGCAAGGACTGCGCGCTGGTCACCGACGGCCGCTTCTCCGGCGGCACGAGCGGACTGTCCATCGGTCACGCCTCCCCCGAGGCGGCCGAGGGCGGCATCATCGCGCTCGTCGAGAACGGCGACCTCGTCACGATCGACATCCCTGGCCGCTCGATCGAGCTGAAGGTCTCCGCGGAGGAACTGGCCGCCCGCCGGGAGAAGCTCCTGGCCGACCTGGGCGGTTACCGGCCGCGGACGCGCCAGCGCCCGGTGAGCGCCGCGCTGCAGGCGTACGCCGCGCTTACCACCTCCGCCTCCACCGGTGCCTCGCGCGACCTGTCACAGCTGTCACGCTGACCTGGGCCTCCTATCGGGTAGAGATGCCTTACCCGATAGGAGGTTCGAAAAAATGTCAGTGCTCGGACGTATTATCTGGGTATGACTAGCGTCATGAAGCTCACCACCCCGCTGACGGCCGCCGAGATCGCCGCCCTCGCCCTGTCGATGGCGCATCTGGGGTCGAGTCCGCAGGCAGGCGCCGCTCGCAGCGGCCTGCGTCATGCGTTCGAGCAGATGGAGATCGACGACGACGTCGTCGCCACCACCCTGACGACCCTCACCGAGCCGATGCCCGCCCCGATCGCCGACCGCGCCCGGACGATCGCCAACGCCATCACCTCAGGCCTCGTCATCCGCCTCCACTACCGTGACGTCTCCGGACGGATCACAGTCCGTGACGTCGACCCGGTGACCTGCATGGTCCACCGCGAATACTGGTATCTCGTCGGCATGTGCCGCATGCGCCACGCGATCCGGGCGTTCCGGTTCGACCGGATCGTCGCCACCGAACCCACCTTCGTGCCGGCCCGCCCGCACCGAGCCGAGGGATTCCTGCCCTTCCAGGGCAAGCGCGCCGCATAACCGGTCGCGGTCAGGTCATCTCGAGCTGCCACCCCGGGCCGGTCCGGGCCGGTCCGGGTGGCAGACTCCCGATGTGGTCAGCCGCAGCAGCCGCCGCCGCAACACCCGCCACCGCCGCCGGAGGGCCGGGGCGCGGCCGAGGAACTCGCGGAGCCGCCGGTCACCGCGACGGTGGACAGCAGCTTGACCGTGTCGTCGTGGCCGTCGGGGCAGAGCGCCGGCTCACCGGAGCGTGCCATCGGACGGGAGATCTCAAAGGTGGACCCGCAGGCGCGGCAGCGGAAGTCGTATCGGGGCATGACCCCAAGGTTACCCGGCTCGCTCGCCGCACACCCGTGCCACCGACGTCCTGTCTCTTCCCGCGGGGCCTCCCCGGGCGGGCGGGAGACGCGCGCCGAGAAAGGTCAGGCGAAGGTGATGGAGGCGTAGTCGGCCACCGGCCGGTAGCCGATCGCCTGGTAGATCGAGTTGGACGTGGGGTTGGACAGGTCCGTGAAGAGCAGCACCTCCTCGGCGCCCTCGGTGAGCACCTTGGCGCTCACCGCGTGCGAGAGCGCGGTGCCGTAGCCCTTCCGGCGAAACTCCGCGGGCGTGTAGACGGGGCCGACCCGGGACATCCCGCCGATGGGCGAGGAGGCCCCGGCGAACGCGACGGGCCGCCCGCCCGCCTCCCACACGAGCAGTTCCCGTCTGGCGATCCGGCTGGCCACCAGCGGGGTCAGATCGACGGGGCCGACGGCCTCGGCCTCGGCCTGGAACTCCTCGCCCCACCGGACCAGGAGATCGAGATCGTCGGCGACGGCCACCCGCGAGGACCCTTGCGGAGCGGGGTCCGGGCCAAGCAGCACGTCGAGCCGGTAGAGGCGTTCCGCGCGGCGCTTGGCCTCGGGCCGCCACCAGGAGGCGGCGAACGCCTCGGCCAGCGGGAGCGGCCCGGTCACGCCGGGGATCGCCCTCTCCTTCTCGATCAGGTCGGTGGCGAGGCCGAGCACGGTGTCGGCGGGGATATCGGGGAGCAGCAGGGGGTGCGGAGGCGTCTGGATCGCGGTCGCCACGATCCGGTCGTCACGATCCAGCCTGCCCAGCAGCACGTCATCGCCCCACAGACCGCTCCGTACGGCGCGCAGGACCGTGAGAGGGACGGTGTTGCGGACCGGATCCCGCAGCAGCCACGGCTCCGCCATCCCCGCGTACGCCTCGATGTCGGAGGTGAAGATCCATGTCATGACCATGATTGTGCCCATCGGAGATCACCGGCGCCAACGGGCACCCAAACCATCGCATGGTCGTGGATGGTAGGGCTTGATCGCATCAAGTGTGATCAGGACA